>DVIY01000126.1 GCA_018710915.1 Candidatus Gallacutalibacter pullistercoris | reverse complement strand
CCTTAGGAGGGGTTTGTTATATCCATTTAACTACGGAGGCATATTTCAACTGTTTTGTAAATTTTAAATTCAAAGACAGGTTTTATTTTGATAGATGGATGACAGATATATTTTATACTAGCTGCCTTTTCTTGTCAAGTTTTGAAGAGCTTCTGTATTAAAAACGTTTCCCAGCCGATGGAATCAGCTGGGAAACGTTTTTTCGGTTATCGATCCCATTTATCGCAAAGAGAGATGATCTGATCAGCAAACTTGGCCAGGTCTTTATTGGCGCCGCCCTCATTGTGGGCAATTACCTGTAACAAGCGGCGTCCGGCAGCAACCAGACGGGCATATACAGAAGAAGCAGCGCGGCGCTTTTGACGGGAAGGTTTGTCAGAGGGTTCCAGCCCTTCGCTAATCATCTGGTCAGTCAATAAATCGTAGGCTGCCAGATAATTGGGTACAATTGGCTGGTATCCCATTGCCTGTAATGTAGCACCAAAGGAAGAAGCCGCTTCTGCTTCGCCGTGAACTACAAACACACGCCGAGGAATAGGGGAAAAGGAGGTAATCCAGCGCAGCAGGCCGGTTTTGTCCGCATGTGCAGAGAGTGCTCGGAAGTTATAAATTCTGGCCATGACCACAATTTCTTCTCCAAACAGCTTCACGCTGGGAACACCATCGATTAAACGGCGGCCCAGAGTTCCTTCTGCCTGATAGCCCACAAATAGAATGGAGCTTTCCTTACGCCACAGGTTGTGTTTCAGATGATGGCGAATACGTCCGGCTTCACACATACCGCTGGAAGAGATAATCACTTTTGGAACACCGTCCGTATTCAGCGTTTTGGATTCTTCTACACTTTCACACAGGTGCAAATCCGGGAACCGGATGGGATTATAACCGCTTTTGAGTACGGCTACCGTTTCTTCATCGGCATATCCACTCAGGTCACCGCTATAAATATTGGTGGCGCGTGCAGAAAGCGGGCTGTCTACATATACCGGGAATCCAGGATGATGGACAACCAGCCCCTGTTCTTTCATTTCCCGGAGTAAATACAGGAGCTCCTGGGTGCGTCCTACCGCAAAGCTGGGAATCACGACATTTCCACCGCGGGAAAGAGTATCATCGATAATCTTTGCCAGATCGGCACGGCAATCCGCTACCCGCTCATGCTCGCGATTTCCGTAGGTAGATTCCATCACGACATAATCGGCCTCCTTTAAATACTGCGGGTCGCGAATAATAGGACGGTTAGGACTGCCAATATCGCCGGAAAAGACGATGGTTTTTGTCACTTCTCCCTCTGTCAGATGAATCGTCACACTGGAAGAACCCAACAGATGGCCGGCGTCTGTCATGGTAAAAGAAATACCAGGGGCGGGGGTGACGGTTTCCCCGTACCGGCAGGGAGTCAAATATGGGAAGGTGTTTTCTGCATCCTGAACCGTATACAGGGGTTCACACTCTTCCAATCCGGCCCGGCGCCCTTTACGGCTTTCCAATTCGGCATCCATTTCCTGAATCCGGGCACTGTCCATCAGCATGATTTCCAACAGGTCACAAGTGGCGCTGGTCGCAAAAATCCTCCCTCGGAACCCTTCTTTTACCAACAGAGGCAGCCGCCCACTGTGGTCAATATGAGCGTGCGTTACAATGACAAAATCAATTTGAGAGGCTTTAAAGGGCAATTGATTGTTGTTCTCGCTATCGCTGCCCTGATACAGGCCGCAGTCAATCAGAAAGGTCTTACCGCAGGCTTCGAGGCAATGGCAGCTGCCGGTGACTTCTTTATCGGCACCGTAAAAATACAGTTTCATTAATGATCCCTCCTGTTGGACAAAATAAATATATAAATTCTCAGGTTTGCTGAACAGTTCCTGAATAGAATACAAATCTTATATTTTTATTATACATCATTTTGGTATAAAAGTGTAAAAAATCTATGCGAAAACAAAGATGTTCTCCTCAACACGTGGAGAACATCTCTGATAAAAATGATTCAGGATAAAGGATTTGGTTTTACCGGCGTGTATAGTGCACGAATACGCGATTGCCATACGGGATTGTCGGAAAACGTAACCAGATTTGCAACTTCACTCATGCTTCCAAGAAGCGGAAGCCCTTCCAATGGGGTACCCCGCAGCCTCTGAGCCATTGCATCCGCAATGCGGTCGGCATAAATGACCGTCATGGCCCGGTCAAAATATTTTTGTGGATGGACTTCTACCGGCTCGGTCAATTGCGAGAGGTTGTGCAGTTCGGAAACCAGCAGCTGTGCCTGTACCAACGCTGGCTCTCTTTCCCGAATGTCAGAAGCCTTCATTGCAGCAGCGATTGACTGTTTCAGCACATCACTGATAGGAAGGGAAGAGAACGCAGTACCAAACCATTTGCTGTAGGGAGCATATTGACCACAATAGAGAAAACACAGGCGCATCAGGCGCTCGATAATCCGGCTGCAAGCCAGCCGAGAGCCGAGAGAATCGCCCACCTGGGCACAACGGCCAACAAAAGCCTGCTCTTCTGCCAAAATCGACCAGTTGGAAGCAATCAGATAGTTCCGCACATCAAGCGGATAAAATGCCAGCGGTTCCAGCATTTGTTTCATATGCAGCCTGTCGGTATAAAATTCCGCAGATTTCAGCGCCAACAGGCGGTGTTCGGAAAAAGCCAGCCAGTCTGCTGGTGTCAGATTTTGCAGAGATGGTTTTCCAAGATAGCCTTCGAGATATCCTTCCGGCGTGTAGATGAAAATCAGAGGGGAAACCGGCCCTTTTTTAATCGGAAGTGGATGGCGGACGCCTCCGTCATTGGGATCGGGAGGTGAAAAATTGACACTGTACCCCTGAAAAGAAACCGGCAGATTGTTTGCAAAGACAGTCTGAATTTGCGGACGAAGATGAAAGTCCTCCGGGCGCAGGAACAGGTAGAACCGCGGCCCCCACATGTGATCGGTGGAAACTTCGTCGTCATACCCCAACACATCTGAACCGTAGCCCAATAATCCGGCTGAATACAGCAATTCTGGAAAATACCTTTTTAACAGTGGTTCTGCTGCTTCTCGGAAAAAATCCCGGCACAGGTCTTTTCCTTTGATAAAGGCCATGTGTTTTTCCTCCTGTATTATGATAATATCAGTTCAATTGGGCAGTGGTCGCTGCCCAAAACATCGGCGTGAATCCGGCTTTCTGCTACTTTGGGAAGCAATCGTTCGGATGTCAGAAAGTAATCGATGCGCCAGCCGGTATTGTTGGCGCGGGCATTGCCCATATACGACCACCACGTATAAGCCCCGGTTTCTTCCGGATGCAGTGCACGGAAGGTATCCACAAAACCGCTTGCCAGCAGTTCAGAGAATTTCCCGCGTTCTTCGTAGGAATACCCGGCGTTGCCGATATTGGGCTTGGGATTTTTCAGATCAATGGGGCGATGGGCTACGTTCATATCACCGCAGGCAATGACAGGCTTTTTTGCGTCCAGCTCCATCAAATACCGGCGGAAAGCATCTTCCCACGCCATGCGGTAGTCAATCCGCACCAGTTCGCGCTGGGCATTTGGTGTGTACACCGTTACCAGATAAAAATCCTCCATTTCCAGCGTGATGCTTCTGCCTTCGCCAACGTGGTCGGGGTCGCCGATGTCATACGAAACAGAGAGCGGTTTGTGACGGGTAAAAATGGCGGTTCCGGAGTACCCCTTTTTTTCAGCGGAATTCCAGTATTTATCATAGCCGGGAAGCTCAAAATCAGCCTGTTCCGGCTGCATTTTGGTTTCCTGCAAACAGAAAAAATCTGCATTTTGCTGCTCAAAAAAATCAAGAAATCCTTTTCCCAGGCAAGCCCGCAGACCATTTACATTCCAGGAGATCAAATTCATATGTTTTCCTCCAATATTCCAGAAGTCCTGCCCAAAGGCGTACTATCAGTATACCATAAAAGCGGGGGAGAAGACACAGAAAACGAATACTTTTCAAAAACGTCACGAATCAATCACGAAAATTTGGTTGTTTTTTCAACAGCGGACAGGTATAATAGGAAGTACTTTCAGTTCTTTTTATTTTTTATTCAGAATGGAGGAGAATCCCATGAACAATCCAGTTGTCACTTTCCAGACCACTGCCGGTACTTTCAAGGCAGAGCTGTATCCGGAGATCGCTCCCAATACTGTAAACAACTTTATTTCCCTTGTAAAAAAGGGCTTTTATGACGGAACGATTTTTCATCGTGTAATCCCCGGCTTTATGATTCAGGGCGGCGACCCCGAAGGCTCTGGTATGGGCGGCCCCGGTTATGGAATCAAAGGTGAATTTTCTGCAAATGGTTTCAAAAATGATCTGCGTCATACACGCGGCGTGCTCTCTATGGCCCGTTCCATGCGTCCAAATAGTGCTGGTTCCCAGTTCTTTGTGATGGTAGCGGATGCCCCGCATCTGGATGGTCAGTATGCAGCTTTCGGAAAAGTGATCGAGGGTTTGCAGGTTGTGGATGCTATCGTGATGGCAAAGCGCGATTACAGCGACCGCCCCTATGAAGATCAGGTTATGGAAAAGGTTACCGTAGAGACTTTTGGTGTCGAGTACGGCGATCCGATAACCGGACCGGAACGCGGATAATGGAAGTGAATTCTTTAGAAATTGTGCAGAGAGGCACAAGATTATAAATGAGGAGTGTTTGAAAAATGGCATTACCCAATCTGAAACCTGAAATTGACCGTATTTGCGAAAAGCTGGCTGCACGTCCTAAGCTGGCAGAACTGTTCCGCAATTGCTATCCCAACACCATGGATACCACTGTCCGCGAGATGGAAGACGGAACCACCTTTGTGCTGACCGGCGATATTCCGGCTATGTGGCTGCGCGATTCCACTGCACAGGTGCGCCATTACCTGCCGCTTGCCGCCCACCAGCAGGATGTTTCCGACCTGATTGCCGGCCTGATCCGCCGTCAGCTGGCTTTTATCAATATCGACCCCTATGCCAACGCTTTCAACTCCGCTCCCAACAACCAGTGCTGGGAAGAGGATGACCCCCGTCAAGGCCCTTGGGTGTGGGAACGCAAGTATGAGATCGATTCCCTGTGCTATCCTATCCAACTGGCCTGGCTGTTCTGGAAGACGACCGGCCGCACCGATATTTTTGACCAGAACTTCTTCGATACTATGGAGCTGATTGTGGGGCTGTGGGAGAAAGAGCAGAACCATGCGGAGGATTCCGATTACTATTTTATCCGCGATACCAAATGGGAACGCGATACCCTGAGCCACAACGGCAAGGGAGCCCCCTGCGCAGTGACCGGCATGACCTGGTGCGGTTTCCGTCCCAGCGATGATTCCTGCGTATACCCCTACCTGGTTCCTTCCAATATGTTCGCCTGTGTGGTGCTGGGCTATTTGGCTGAGATCTGCCGCACGGTTGCCAACGATGAAGCGCTGGCCAATGAAGCAGAGATGCTGGCTAATGAGATTCGTGAAGGCATCGAAAATTACGGCGTAGTAGACCATCCCAAATTCGGTAAGATCTATGCCTATGAGACCGACGGCCTTGGAAACTATGTCCATATGGATGATGCAAACGTTCCCAGCCTGCTGTCTATCCCGTATCTGGGATACTGCGACCCCAAAGACGAAGTGTACCAGAATACCCGCCGTTATGTGCTCAGCGAAGAGAACCCCTTCTACTTTGAGGGCAGCTTTGCAAAAGGTGTGGGCAGCCCCCATACGCCGCCGGAGTACATTTGGCACATTGCCCTTTCCATGCAGGGCCTGACCAGCACCAGCCGTGAAGAACGCCTTCAGCTGCTGGATATGTTGGAGAACAGCGACGCTGGTACAGGTTTTATGCATGAGGGTTTCCATAAAGATGACCCCAGCAAATTTACCCGCCCGTGGTTTGCCTGGTCGAACTCTCTGTTCAGTGAGTTCGTGATGTTCTGCCTGGAACAGGGCGATCTGGATTGACAGCTGAAATTTAACAGGCTGAGCCCCTTCCTTATTGGAAGGGGCTTTTTTGTATGTCTTTTTCAAATCTTTGTTATTTTGCGTATAAATTTCTTTTATTGACAATTTCTTTTGTACTTATGAATAAAATATGAATTTATCATTTCCGATTTATTAACACGTTGTCTGATGGGTAGTAAAATAGTATGACAAGAGAACTTGATGAGGGGAAATCTCAATCTGTATGTTCTGTAGATACAGAGCAACAAAACAGGAGGTCATCATAATGAACGGTTTGCTCATGATGATCATTGCCATTGTGGTTTTGGGCGGTGCGTACCTGATTTATGGCCGTTACCTCGCCAAGACCTGGGGCATTGATCCTAACGCAAAAACGCCGGCTTATGAACTGGAAGACGGTGTTGACTATGTTCCGGCTGATACCAATGTGGTATTTGGCCATCAGTTTGCGTCTATTGCGGGCGCCGGTCCCATCAACGGGCCCATTCAGGCTGCTATTTTCGGCTGGGTTCCGGTGCTGCTGTGGGTGCTCATCGGCGGCGTGTTCTTCGGTGCGGTACAGGACTTTGTTTCCATGTACGCTTCTGTTAAGAACAAGGGACGTACCATTGGTTATATTATTGAAGAGTATAGCTGGTTATGCTTCCATCTGGCCGTTGTTCGGCTCTGCCAACCAGCTGCTGTCTGCATTGGCACTGGTGGCTTGCGCTGTGTTCCTCAAGCGCACCAAGCGCAAGGGCTTCATGCTGTGGATTCCCATGGTCGTTATGACTGCGGTGACCTTTACCGCACTGGCCATGACCATCTGGCAGCTGACCGCTGGTCTGGTTGACGGTACCTATGCCTGGGTTTCCGGTATGACCACTATGGTTAATGGTGCGAGTGTGCTGACCGCATGGGGCGCATGCCTGCAGCTGGTATTTGCTGTGCTAATTCTGGCCTTGGGCGTCGTGGTTGTCATCCAGGGTGTGAAAAAGCTTTGTGGCAAAGAAGAGGCGCCTGTCACAGCTGCCTGATTTTAGAGAATTCAATTTATGCCGCTGCATGTACGGATTCCGTCATGCAGCGTTTTTTGTGATTATTTATGCATGAATATGATTCAAGCATACATAGG
>DVIY01000125.1 GCA_018710915.1 Candidatus Gallacutalibacter pullistercoris | reverse complement strand
CCGCTGTTTTCCCATCATCCAGTCGGCGGGCAACGGGGCGCCCAACAATCGCAACTCCATGAACGGCGTCTAAATCATCTACGACAGCCACACAGAATTTGCAGCCGCGCACCTGTCCACTGTGCCGGTGATGCGCCAGAACAAACGCATTGGCGTCCCGCAGGGAGATCGGTAGCACTCTCGATGGTATCACCTCCTAACGGGATCAACGCTTGTATTCTACGGGCTTGGTGAGCCGGATCACCGCCGCAAACGAGATCAGCAGCACCAGCAGACACACCGCCAGAATCCCTTTGCCAAAGCCCGTATTTACAAGCACATCGTACCAGTCTTTATTCAGGAAGTATAACAATGGGATATTGCCAATGAGCAGGAACGCCATTGTGATAAATTCCTTGAAAGGCTCATAAAGCAGGTAGTCCAGTTCCGCCGCAACAATCCGCATATCCGAGAGTTTCCCGATGATCGGGGTGAGCGTGCTTTTCAGGCTCTTATCGTCCTGACAGGCGATAGCGGCATCCACCCATTCCCGAAACACATAGTTGTCCAGCTTGGGCTTCATGTTGGAGAGTGCCTGTTTCACATCGGCGCTTATCATATTGGTTTCGGCCAAGAAGCCCCGGAACACATCTGCCACAGGCGGGTTCAGGTAATGGATGTTTTCTTCCACAGCGGTTATCATGCTCTCGCTGCGCAGATAGGAACTTGTGATGATAGACAGTCCGGTTTCAATCTCGTTGTTCATCAGCTTTTTATAGCTGTGAGAGGTGAACAGGACATACCAGAACGGGAGCAAGCCCATCCCGGCCGCCAAAACCGGCAGCATAAAGTAGTTCTGAATCACAATACAGATCACAGCGCCCATTGCCGCCAGGAACAGAGAGAAAGCACAAATGGCGGCAAACTTCCCACCCTTTCCGGTGAGAATCAACATCTCCCGTGCTTCCAGCACGGTTTTACGGATGCCCTTCGGCTCTTTGGGGTGGTTGACCTGCTGGATTCGCTTGGAAATCGGCTGTCGCCGCCCAGAAAGCGGCTTGGTCAGTTCCTCCGCAAATGTAAAGGGTGTCATTCCCAGAATCAAGAAGATGCCCGTCAGCATCCCGACAAAGGCCAGCAAAATCAATACAATCACGCAGTTTCCTCCTTTCCAGTATCCAGTTTTACACCGCCACCAGCGATACGCTCCAGCAGACGGGGCGGCATACCGTTTTCCAAAAGCCGCTTTTGCAGGCTGGCCGAGATCGTGGATACCTTTTGAAACTCGCCATGCACCTTTACCTTGCCATTTTCGATAGAGGTTTCCGACACATGATAGCGGTAGAGGGTGTGGAGCTGCCGGGTGCCGTCCTCCAGAATCTCACATTCGGTGATCTCCATGACGCGGCGGCTGTTGTCCTCCAGCTTCTTCACAAACAGAACGATAGGAAACGCTTCTGTCACCAGGTTATACAGGGTTTTATCGCCCATGTCGTATTTCTGGGTACACAGCGTCACCATGCGGTAATAGGTTGCTTTGCAGCTATTGGCATGGGTGGTGGTGATAACTGCGTGGCCGGTGCGGGCCGCCTCCTGTGCGGCGAATGCCTCGGCCGATTTCATCTCACCGACACACACAATGTCCGGGTTACAGGTCAGGGCAAACTCCAAAAGGCGCTCCTGATCGTAGTTCTGCTTGGGATCGTCAGAAAAACGGGTAACGGTATGGACTACATTGTTGATGACATTTCCTTCGGCATCCTCTTTCACAAGGTCAAATTCGCGGCACCCATTTTCAATGGTGAAGATTCTCTTTTCGTTGGGAATGGTGGAGAGAATCCAGCTCATCAGCGTGGTTTTACCGCTGCCGGTGGAACCAGTCACACAGATGGACAAACCGAACCGGAGAACTTCGGCCAGAAAGTCCAGCATTTCGGCGGTGGCTGTCCCGTAGCCAATGAAATCATCACGGCTCAACTTCTTGGGATTCACGATACGAATGGATGCAGCCACACCTTTTTCTTTGTCCGTGAGCGGATTGCCCAGAACCGTGATACGGATTTTATTGGAGAGATGGCCCACCACACCCGGCTGACTGTTATCCAGAATCATGCCGGACTTATGAAGGAGTCTGCGGATTACATCAACAGCGTGCTGTGGGGTCTGGAACCGATCTTTGGTGGGAACCACACGCCCGTCCGCATAAGTGATTTTCACATCTTTCCACGAATTGATGTTAATTTCCTCCACATCATTTGCGAAAAGATAGGGCGTCAAGAAGGAGAACTCGGCCATTTCCGTATAGAGTTTGTCGATCAGTTCCTCATGGCTCATGCCCTCAACGCCCAGACTGTAATCGTTGAGATACTTTGCGATGTATGCGGTAATCTGCTGGTGCTGCTCCTCCGGGTTATCGGTAATCAGGGTCGAATACTTGCTGGCGAGATATTCCTGAATCTCTGCCAGCACTTCGGGAAATGTCCGCTTGTTCCTGCTGGTATTGAAGAACAGGTCAATATTACTTGCCATCTCCGAACACCTCCCCGGCAATAGCGGCAATGACCGGCTCATAGGTCTTGGCCTCTTTACCGGAAAGCGGTTCCAGCAGTTTCAGCGTCGCCGCCTGTTCCTCCAACGAAGGAAGATACGGCAGCCGGTATTTCACACCGCCAAAGGAGTTCTCGTATTCGCTGCCACCCTGATAAGGGCGCGTGTTGGACAGCACCTTGATGTGCTGTTCCGGTTTGAACTTTCTGTCAGCAACCAGCGACAGATAGGACGAGAAGTAGGAGATGGCCTTCAGGTCACAGCTGCACACCCGCAGCACATCATCCGCCACCTCCAGTGCGGTGGTCGCCAGCACATTGCCGGTCAAAAGGCTGGTGCAGTCCACAATCACATAGTCTGCGATGTGCCGCAGCAGAACCAGCATATCCACCGCCTTTTCCTTGCTGTACTCCGCATGGGTAAAGACATTTTCACCGGCCTTGTAGCCCAGAAAGCTGATATAGGGGTTTTTCTCACAGGGAACACAGGTCTTGAGAACCTGTTCCTGCGTCATTCCGGGAGCCGCCAGCAGTTCGCCTACGGACACATCCGGCAGTTTCTTCTCGCTGACCACAGCCGGAAGCGTGGGCGCCGTCACATCGGTAAACACCAGCACCACATTTTTCTTCCGCTTGGACAATTCCAGGGCCAGTTTGACCGCAGTTACGGTTTTCCCGCCCCCAGGGCTGCCCCACACAGCAAGCATCTGTTTCTGCTTATTCGCCATCGGTATTCTCAACCTCCTGTTCCTCTGCGGGTTCATTGCCGGCCGCATTATCACCGGTGTTGTCGGCCACATTGTTATCATCGGATACCTCACCCTGTTCGCCATCCTGAGCTGCGGTATCTTCCTCCGGCTCCACAAAGAACTGATCCTGAGCTGCCAGGAACTTTTCGGCGTTCTCACGGGTTCCACGGTACACAAACGCCAGGTGCAGACTGTTGGATTCCTCCAAATGCGCAAGGAGTTGTGCCTGTTCGGTATTTACCAGCAGGGTAATGGTGGACGGGAGCGATTCTTCGGGATTTTCTTCCTCGTCATCCTGGGGCGCCTGATATTCCTTGTCGGCGCCGGAACTCTGTGTTGCGGCCAGGACCTCTACATACTTGAGTTCCGGGGGCTGGGTGGTTTCTCCTGTGTCCTTATCGGTTGCAAAGAGCATGATGATGTCACCAGCTTCCACCTTGCCGGAACCACCTTTGGCAAAGGTGGGAATGGTAACGGAGATCGCCACTTTGGAACCGTCCAGCTTGGTCAGGTACTCGTACTGAGTCAGCGGTTCAGAAGAAAGCCAGCCGGTGTTTACATCTGTGTTTTTGCGAAGCTCTACATCGGTATATCGGCCTACTACCTCGTCAAGTGATGTGGCAATGGCGTCAGACATACCGGACGCGCCTCTGGTGTAGACCTCAACCATATCCGCCGTGATATAGGTGCCACGGGGAATCACCTCGGCTTTCACCCGTACCGCTTCGGTCTGGGCCTTCAAACCCGCATTGAAAAGGGGCGTGATGCCAAAGCAAACCAGGACGGCCAGCAGGATACAAACCGCACCGATAATCGTCCGGTTTCTGAAAATATTCTTGTTCAAGTTGATACCTCCATTTGTTCAGATTACAGCGGCCGCAGCCGCCAGCCAATAAGCAGTTACGCCGCCAATGCAGAAGAACGGGGCAAGTGGCAGCCGGATGGAAGAAAAGTCCTGTCTGCGTACTCCAAACAGCATTACTCCTGTAAGCACGGCCAGGATCAGAGATAAAATGCTGTGCAGCAAACCAGGCCACACTCCCAGAACAAAGCCACAAGCCCCCATCAGCTTAATGTCCCCACCGCCAATGGCAAGGGTTTTCCCATGTGTCAGTAATGCAGCCAACAGGTACGGACCTCCCGTAACAAGAAGCCCCGCCACAGAAGCGGCGGGGCGCAGCTCTATCAAGCCACAAACTAAAATCATGGCCGGAATCAGATTGGGAATCTCTCGTTCTTTCATATCCCAGAGCGCAGCACAAGCCAACAGCAGGCCAAATACCACGCCTTTTACAATCAGAGGATTCATGGCTCCATATCACCGACCCACTCCAGATCCGGGTTGTCCAGTATCTCGCTATGCAAATCATAGAAATACCGCAGTTCCGCAGGCGGCTCACCATTGACGTCAAACTCATGGCGGCGAAGTTCATTTAACCGTTTTCCCGCTGCTTGCTTTGCCGTGCTTTGGATTCTGTCTATATCCAGATAGGAGTAATCAACTCCCATCCATTCCGTGTAGAGAGCCGCCAAAGGCTGCGGATAAGACAACAGAGCGTCCGTTTCCCACTCGTCCAACCCTTCCTCCAGATGGCAGAGGAAATCTTCTTTGATGATCTTCTCGTAGGCATGGTCAAGAATTTCTTTAGGCGGCAGGGCGGCGAGTTCTTCCATACGGGCATCAAACTCGGCTTTGGCCCGTTCATAGAGCAGATTGCCCCGATACTCGGCGCCTTTGTCCTGAAGGAAGTAGTACACCACTTCGCTGATATTGTTCGGATTCATGCAGCGATCCGGGACGGGGGTATTACGGAATAACCATGCCGATTCCAATACATTTTCCATCGCAAGCAGCATATCCCGCTGAATATCGCACAGCGGTATATTTTCCAGCTCTTCTCGGATTGCGAACATGGTCTGAAGCTGCTCAAAATACGGATCACCGGAAGAAAGTTCCTCCGGCGGTCGGGCAAAGCGATGGATTTCCATTTCCAGCTTTTCTTTTAATGCGTCAGTTTCCAGCATGAATCACCTCCATCACATGATTTGTCGATAGAATACGGCGATGGCGGTCATTGCGACCGCCATGCCGATGATAATGGGCCACGGGTTCCAATTTTTCTGAAACATTTTATTCTCCACATTCCAACGCCTTCTGTGCAGCAAGAATTTGCTTCCCGATGGCGTAGATTACAGGAACCGTCACGGAATTACCGGCTTGCCGGTATAGCTGATTGTCGCTATTAACTGCCCGTGCCTTATCAAACATCTCGTCCGTAAAGCCTTGCAGTCGCCAGCACTCACGGGGCGTCAGCCTGCGGATCAGGCCGCACCCGGCAAAAGCTGTGCCTTGATTACAAGAGGTTTCCAGCGTCGTGGCAAGGTCTTTGCCGACCCGTCCGCGCCGCGTCTTGCTCTCCGGGAAAGAAAGGTTGATACTGTCGCCGCAGCGGGCAATATCATATCCTTTCTTTGTCGCTTCTCGAATCTGCATCCCGTAGGGACACTCATCGCAGTCTTGAAATAGCACTCCATGCCGATCCTGCGCCGTAACGGTGAAAGACGGCTCCCCGCAGTTCTTGATTCTCCGTCCGTTTTGCCGTTTTTCTTCCCGATCTGGGGTCACGACAGCACGGCAACCATAGAACACCCCGGAACTGCCGCCCCAATTACTGATGGTGCGGTTATAGGCGGAGAGGATGCAACGGGCTTCTCTGGTGAGTTTCGCCTTCCCGGTGCAAATGTCCACAAAGGACAGAACCGCATCCTTGTCCATCCCTGCGGGAGAGATCAGAACACCGGAATTGTCCCCGCCACGGTTGGTAATGCCGCTGTTATACTTGGCCTTGATGCAGCGGGCGTGATCGGTCAGCTTGGGATTACCATTGCAAAGGTCAACGAAATACAGGCCGGTCTTTCCTCCCCAGCCACCAGACTGTGCAGCCATTGTTACGCTGATGCCTGCCGGGTCATAGACGCGCTGCCCCTGCATACCACCTATGAGTTGGATAAGAGCTTTGCCACTGCCTGCGGGGACAGGAAATATTTTGGGTCCGCGTCCGGCTCCAGGATGTCGGCAAGCGACAATGAACACTCGCTCTCGATTTTGAGGGGGGCCGAAATACTTTGTATTGAGCAGTCCGTATTCGATATGGTAGCCGAGTGAGGCCAGCGTATCGAGAACGGTCGCAAAGTCCCATCCTCCATGAATGGATAGGAGATTCTTAACATTTTCAAGGACAATCCATGTGGGTCGATTTTCAGGACTTTGGCCTTTGACGAGTTGAGCAAGTGTAAAAAAGAGTCCACTTCTTGCTCCGTCAAGCCCTCGCTGGCGGCCAGCGACCGAAATATCCTGACACGGGAATCCTCCTGCCCACAGGTCTGCTCTGGGGAGATCTGCGGGGGCGACTTTTGTGATGTCGGCTGCATACCATTCATCCTCCTTTACATCGTGAATGGCTCTGTAACTGCGGTCGGCATACTTATCAATCTCACAATGCCCCACACAGCGCATCCCGCATAGCTCAAAGCCCTTGCGGAAACCGCCGATGCCTGCGAAGAAATCCAGAAATGTCATCTGCTCCATCGGCAGCCTCACAGTTCTGCCGTCATATCCTCGTCAAGCTCATCCTGCTCGATTTCATTCATGTGGTTGGTTTCTTCCTGTTCGTCCTCAAGCTCCATCAGCTTCACAAAGACGGCGTTAACAACGCACGGATCAATCTCCGTGACATATCGGGTGGTCGGGTCTACCTGATGTGCCTCCCTCGGCTCTCTTGTGTCAGGGAAGTCCGTTTTGCCCGCTCGGTCAAGCACGGCCTGATCGAACCGTGCGTCCCAATCGGAAAACTGGATGGTACGGGACAGCACATACATCGCCCGTTCTGTTCCATAACAGCGCACCAATTCTTCGATAAAGGCGTCCAGTTCACGGGTATTGAAGGCAGTCATGGCCTTATCCTGAATGAAGTTGCGGCAGGACATATTGATGTTGTAGCTGTCACACCAGAGAGCCGCTTCATCCTTTCGGGCGGCTTCCTCCAGCGAGGGGTAGTAGACCGGAATGGTTGCGTACATTATTCAAGCCCCCATTCATCCCCGTAACGATACGGGTAGATTTTCTGTCCGCGTAAAAAGCGAATCAGGTTTTGCACCTGATCTACCACGGACAAATTGCTCTGGTCTTTGGTAGTCATCATCACAGAGCCAAAGATACCGGCCAGGGCCAGGATAACGGTGGTTGTCACATTCCCGGTAAAGAGCCAGGCCAGCGCCGCTATGCCGCCCATCACCAGGGACCCCACAATGGATTGAAAAAGCTGTTTTTTCCCAAAGCCAGTAAACAGTTCGGCCTCCGGCTTCACGCCCAGAGGGATGTAGAGTTTCAAATCTTCGTCCATTTGCACCTCCTGTCAGGAATAGTAGTACAGAATCAGATCTTTGATTTGCCAGATGGATTCTGCGATGATGTAGAAGATCACTGTGTTACGGGCGCGCTTTTTATACTGCGCCGCCTGTTCCTCGGCTGCGGTCAAGCGCACCAGGCAGTAAACGAAACGGGCTACCGCACCAACGCGCACAAGCAGGATGATGGCATTTGAAATATCGTCCATTGTCACCATCAGCCATCACCTCACTTTCCCATGCCCTTGACCATCTGCACCAGCCGTACAGAATGGTATGCGTTGTTGACAATGGCGCCGCCGCCACCGCCACCGGTCGTAATGAGGAAGTCCTGAAGGAACTTCGGTGTCCGCACCGCAAGAATCATACAGGCCACGCCCCAGAAAATGTGCATATTCATCATCAGGCCAACCCCCAATTTCGCAAGAGAAACCTGAATTACCACAGAGAGCGCAGACTGGAAGAACTTACTCATGTAGGGCTTGAACACGCCTTTGTCATTGTCAATCAGACCTACGCAGGCCAACGGAATACCTACTCGCAAAATCAGGATTTCAAGCCCGCGCATCAGGAATTGGAAATATAGGATGAAATAGACGATGACAAATACCAAGCCAAAGATGGCTGTCACAAGCCCCATTGATGAAATGCCGGATACCCAGCCCGCCCAATCGTAAGCGGTGGCAAGGCCGATGGCCTCCAGCATTTTATTGCTCATTTCTTCTACAATCGTGGCAAGCCAGTCATACATGGTGGGAAAGCAGATTGCCACAGCCATAGCCTTGAAAAAGTTTGTGAGAATGGCAATAGGCTCCTCGTCGGCGTCCCCGTCTGACCACAGAACATAGGTTTCAAAGCCTTTTTTCAGGAACTTCAGCACAATCAGGGATACGCCAAAGCCGAATACAATGTCGAACAAGGACTGAAACAAATCGACCCCGGCCAAAGTGGACATATACTGCTCTGCGTACAGGGTAAGAGGGATAATCCCTTCCATCAGCCCATCAATATAGGCGATTGCTCCATTCAGCAGGGCCACGATCAGCAGCACTAAGATATATTCCAATCAGCAACCACCTCCTTTCTGGGGGCGGCGCTTGGCCGCCCCCGATAGGGATTGGAATATGGCGGGCGATCAGGACACGGCAGCTTCTTCGTTCTGTACGGCGGCCTCATACGCTTCCAGTACAGCGGCGGAGAGCTTTGCCCGCAGTTCCTTCGTCATGGGGAAGCAATGCTCCACCCACTCGCCCTTGACATTCCGGCGGCTGGGCAGGGACACAAACAGCCCCTTTTCGCCCTCGACGACCCGCACATTCTTCACCAGAAAGCAGTCATCCAGGACCACGCTGCACACCGCCCGCAGCTTGTCGGGACCGGTAAAAGTCTTTTTGATTTCCGCTTTGAACTCCATTGAAAAACCTCCTGTCAAAAATTAGGGCGGGGCCGATGGCCCCGCCGCTGCTTGTTCCGATCAGCCGCCGTAGTTGAACATATCCTTGATGCGCTGGGTGATGGTGGGCAGCACGGTGTCGTCCACGATCAGGTACAGACCGGCCAGGATCAGGGCGCCCAGGACAATGGAGATCAGCACAGTAATCGCCACATCCAGCGTACCCTGACCGGTGCGGTCGGTCAGCGCCTCCGCCGTGCGGTCAGCCAGCTCACGGGCCTTCTGCTTGGCAGTCCAGATAGAAGTCATAGCCTTAACCTGAGTGTTGCGGATGAAGTTAGCCATAGTTTTTTCCTCCTGTTAATAAAATGATTTATTTAGTAAGGCGCGGAAATCGCCTGTACTACGGAATGTATCCCGGCTTACTGGTAGTAGCCGAGAATCAGGTTCAGGGTGGCGGAACCGAGTACGGCGCCAATGCAGGACACCACCGCCACCACAATGCGGTTGTTCCACTTTTTCTGATCCATCTCGTCAGCCATGCCGCGCCGGATGCAGAAATAGATGATAAGCAGACCGGCTACCACCGGCGCCAGCACCATCAGCCAGGTTGTCACATCACCGACCAATTTCTCGGTTCCCTTGACAATCTGACTGTCCTGCACACCAGCGGCATAAGCCGGTGCGGACATAAAAAAAGAGGCGGCAAGTGTGGCAATACCAACACCCGCCGCCCGGACAGCCTGTTTCAGCCTGCCCGCCGTCTGGTTGATTTTCTCTTTCATTCAAAACCTCCTATGAGTTAATCATCATCAAGGCCACCGCCCATAGCGCCCTTTTGCTGCGAAAGGCGGCGCATGATGTCCTTCTGGTAGTAAATCCAGATGTTCCACAATGCGATTTCCTGCTTCGTGTCGGTGATGATTGGCCGCTTCTGTTCCCGTTCTTCCCGCAGCCTGCGGTTATGCTCCATATCTCCCAACCCCAACATCTTGTTGAACATCCACTGAGAAAGGTCGGGCGCATACATCATAGCGGGGTGGTCGCGGCTGGTGATGATTTGATGGGGACGCTTGAC
>DVIY01000124.1 GCA_018710915.1 Candidatus Gallacutalibacter pullistercoris | reverse complement strand
AGCTTTTGCAGCACTTTCGGCTGCATTCCGCTTTCAATCGCACGGGTTGCGTAGGTATGGCGCAGCGCGTGCATACAAAAGCGGTTGATCCCCGCTTCATCACAAAGCTTATAGAGGTGGGTATCATAGGAGCTGTTTTTTGCCGGTTCCCCTGTGCGCCAGTTGATAAAGACCAGATCACGCATCACAAGCCGGGAAGTAACGCCGGTGCGCCTGTCCATGTATTCCAGCGTTTGCGACAGCAGGGGGGATTCTTTCCTGCCGCTCCGGCTATCCCACACCTTTTTCAGAATGTCATACGCTTTATCCGTCAAAGGAATAGTGCGATAGCTCTGCTGAGTTTTGGGAGGACCAGCACGCCAAACTTTCTGTGCGTGACGAAACTCCAAGGTCTTGTTCACCGTAAGCGTCCGGCGCTCAAAGTCGATTGCGTCCCATGTTAGGCCAATCATTTCCCCGGTGCGCAATCCCGTTTCAAGGATGAGCGCATACTGGTTGTAATTGTGGGAGCGCCATGCTGTTTCGAGAAAGAGGCGCTGTTCCTCCCGCGTCAGATAGTGAATATCATCCACAGCGCGAACAGGCTTTGTAAACCGAACGCCATCCATGGGGTGCTTTGCAATCAGGTCGTTCATCTTCGCAGCCTTAAACATTGTCCCCATCGTGATATAAGCCTGACGGATGGTGGAACCTGCGTAATCCGCATCCATCTGGATGAATACCTTTTTGCAGTGCATCGGTTTTACATTGGCAATCCGCATTTTTCCAATTACCGGCTGGATGTTGTGAATATAGCGATCCCGATAATTTCTGAGTGTATTGGGGGCCAGATCGCCGACAATATTTTCAATCCAGAATTCAAACCATTCATCCACCGTCGTATCGGTAGCGACAAACACATCGTCATGCTTATCAGCGTATTTCGCTTCCTCGATCCAGTTTCGCGCTTCGGGCAGCGTCTGAAAATACTTTTCATGCCGCTTCCCGGTCTTATCAACAAATCGTGCGCTATACAATCCGTCCTTTCTTTGGTAGATACCTTTACCACAGTCTTTTCCCTTGAGAGTTTTTCCCATGGACGAGCTCCTTTCCCGCAGAGAAGAAAAGAGCACACCACTACACTATATAGTATAGCGCATGGTGCTCTTTTCCTCAAGGCTTCTCCGCAAATTTTTCAAATGCAATGTCAGATCACAAGCGCCTGACTGATGTACTGTTCAAACTCTTTGCGCTTCACCAATTTCTTGCTGCCTACAAAAAGTACGAACGGGCAGTTTGGAGAACGCAGCATACTATCGATTTTATTGATTCCGATATTACTGTACTCGGCGGCTTCCTTTGCCGTGAGCGTCATTTTCAGGTGGATCGGCACCTTGCCGATGGAATTATCCATTTGATTGCCCCTTTCGCAGAATAGAAGTTCATCAATTTTCCTGGTTCAAAATTTTCGCCGCCCGCTTTACATTTTCCGCAGCATTCCCCTTTCGGAAATTCTCGCCGTTAAACTGGATGGGGACGCAGACCTCCAAAACCCTGTCATAGATGCGGCGCTCGTCCAGATCGGTAGTTTTCTGCATCACGGAAAGCGGGATATTGGTGGTAACAATCATCGGTTTGCCGGTCAGAAGCCGCTTATTGACCACATCGAATACGCGCTCCTTGCCGAAGCTGGTGTTCCGTTCCGCGCCCAGGTCATCCAAAATCAGCAGCTCCGGGCGCATCAGCATTTTCAGGTAGGCATCCCGGTCCGCTCCGAAATTGCCCTGCATCCGGTTCACCACATCAGACAGCCCGACAAACAGGACGGAAACCATTTTCTCAATCAGGGCGTTGGCAATGCAGCCTGCCGCATAGGATTTTCCGGTGCCCACATTGCCGAACAGGAGAAGCCCGGTCCCATCTTGGCGGAAAGCATCCCAGTTTTCGGAATATCTTCTCGCTTTAACAAGCTGTGGGGTCATCACTTCGGCATTTTCAAACCGCCATCCGGCGGCGGGAATATCCCGGAACGCCTCAGAGCGGAGCATGGCAGTCCGGTTTAGCCGTTCCAGCTCCCGCTGCTCCGCTTCGCGCCGCGCCCGTTCCTCAGCGGCGCATTTGCAGGCAATCGGGTGCTTGTCCAATCCATTTTTGCGGTACTGTTCTGGGAAATAGGCTTCCTTGGGCGTGTGGCACTTGCCGCAGTATTTCAGCCCGTCATCCGGGTTGATGTAATCATCCGGGGAGGTGTTTAGGGTCTCTGCTGCCTTAACGATTGCAGCCATAATCGGGTTCACATTCACAAACATTCTCCTTCCTCATAGGTCTCTGTATAGTCGTAATTTTTACCGGGCTTCGGTTTGCTGTCCTCGTCCAGCCACTTGCGGATTGTAGCGTAATGGTTGGCATAGAGCTTTCCGCTGGATGCCATATAGGCCGACAGCCGGTTGATGTAATCCTCGTATTGGCCGGGATATGTCGATTGTAGATCGGCCAATTCACTATCTAAAAGAAAAACATTCTGATACCGCCCAAAACAGCGGCGAGCGTTCTCCCTCCTGTTATTCTGACTGGAATCTGTTTTCTTCTTCGTCTTTCTTACTTATGGGCAAATTTTGCCCCATACAAGGGGAAGATTCCAGCCCATCCATTGGGCAGAACTTGCCCTCTGGACGGGAAGAAAGCTGCACCTCATCGGGCAGTTGCAGGAAAATGCGGTTTGCCCGGTTCCAGCCCTGCCGGACGTGGGTGATGAGGCCCGCATTTTCCAGCTCGGCCAGAGCGGCCTTGACCGTTCGCTCGCTCCGGTTCAGGTCATTTGCCATCTGCCGGATGGTATAAATCAAATAGACATTCCCATCCTCCGACACCCAGCCGGATTTCTGAGAGAGCTGTGTGCGTCCCAGCAACAGGGCATAGAGCAGTTTGGCATTGATCGAGTATTCTCCCCGAAGGATAAACCGGGGCAACGGCACGAAAGGCGGCAGCGGGGTATCGGTTTTGTAGTAGATGGCACATCACTTCCTTTCTTCGGCGCAGGGCAATTAAGGCGGGCGGTTGGATCGTTTGGAGTGGTAATGTGGGCAGACGATCACCGCAGCACGGAAACTTTGTTTGCAGTTGTGGACGCACCTGCGGCAC
>DVIY01000123.1 GCA_018710915.1 Candidatus Gallacutalibacter pullistercoris | reverse complement strand
GATTTTGGTGGAGCCTTTGATACAATAAAATATGCTTTGCGTACAGGAAAGCCGGTTCTGAACCTTGCAGAAAAAGAATGAAATCGCACATTTGATATTATTTTTGTGGGTGGGTATAGTATAATAAAAATGGAAACGAGGTGAACTCGAATGAGCGATCAATATACTCCGATGATAGAGCGCATCTCAGAAGAATACGATGAGAGCGACAGCAATATGGTTCTTGAGTTGGCCGCCACCGATCAGGAATATGCCAATATCAAACAGGAGATGAGCGAACTGAAACACCAGCACCCTTTCATCCAGAATCTGCTGGAGGGGGACGGTGAGATACAGCTTACCGCTCAGGAACATGAAATCTTAAATCAGTATTTCCGGCTATATTTTCGGGCCGACAACATGGAGCGCAAGCACATCTACTTCCGAGGTCACACGGATGGTTTTTCCTATCTGAAGAAAATAGGAGCATTCAAAACAGAATAATTTGCTCGGCGGTATGGAGAAGTCCATACCGCTTTTTATGTATCATTTTTATCTTGTAGGATAAATCCATTGCAAATCTTCTTTGCTCTGCATAGAAGTGTAAGTGTCAACTTACTTTTAACTTACTTAAGGAATATATTTTATGCCCCACTGAGAGATGGCATAGAAAACCGGCAGCAGATCCTGGCCCTTTTCTGTCAGAGAATATTCTACTCGGGGTGGGATCTCGTTGTACTGCTCCCGGTGTACCAGTCCATCCTCTTCCAACTCTTTCAGGGCGTTAGTGAGCATAGTGTTAGTGATGGGCTTGAGCATTTTCTTGAGTTCTCCAAACCGCATGGGGGACTGGATGCACAGCTCATAGATAATTTGGAGTTTCCATTTCCCTTGGAGCATTTGAATGACTGGAGTGACCGGACAATTCCCGCTTTCCGTTAGAATTATGTCACTGACCTTTTCCTGAAATTCTTCATAAGTCATAGGTTTATTCATAAAAACATCCTTTTCCTCATCGGTATGATTTTTCATACTAAGTACAAACATTCTGCGTACTTGAACCGTTTTTTATTCTAAGTATAATAATTATATCGACGGAAAACTCCTCTGTCAATTACAGTAATCCCAGAAAGCGAGGTTTTGAATTATGAAAGAACGGAACATCATGGAGGCCACCGTACTGACATCCCCTAATCCCCTTACCCTGATTTGCTCCCAAAACGAGGACGGCACCACTAATCTGGCGCCAATTTGTTTCGTGTCCTATCTGTCCTTTAATCCACCGATGATTGGTTTTGCCGCCGGAAAGCAGTCCCACACCGGAAAACGGGTCCGGGAGACCGGTAAAGTCATCGTAACCGTTCCGGGCGAGAGCCTGACCCAGGCTGTGATGGCCTGCGGTCGTTCAACAGGTGCCACCAGCCACAAGGTGGAGGAAAACCACATTGAGATGACTTCTGTAGAGGGCAGCCACATTCAGATTCCTATAGATACCCGTCTTGCAATAGTTGCGACTTTGCAGCAGTCTCTGGAAGTGGGAGACCACATCCTGCACATCTGCCAGGTGGATAAATTCTTGGGGGATGAGAGCAAGAAGGGACTCTATGCTTGGAACGGCTTCGGCAAAGTGGCCCCGGCTGTGGAAGACTGAGGCAGAAAACGACTAGGGGAATTCCAATGGCGGTGTGCATTAAATCCCAGATTCAAAACATGAATCTGGTTATCGGCTGTACTATCGGCTGTAGTTACTGCTATGCCAGAAATAATGTACGGCGGTTTCACATGATTGATGACTTTGAGAATCCGCAATACTTCCCTGGAAAACTGCGGCTGATGGAGAAAGCCCGGCCACAGATTTTTCTGCTCACTGGTATGAGTGATTTTTCCCGTTGGAGACCAGAGTGGCGGGACGAGGTGTTCGCCAAGATGGAGGGAAACCCTCAGCACCAGTATCTGTTTCTGACCAAACGGCCAGAAGAAATCGATTTCTACACTCATCTGGACAACGCCTGGTTCGGCGTGACTGTTACTTCCAACAAAGAAAAGAATCGAATTACGACACTGCGGGAGCATATTCGCGCGGGACATTATCATGTCACATTTGAGCCTATGTTCGATGACATTGGTTCGGTAAATCTTACTGGAATAGAATGGGTGGTTATCGGTACGGAAACCGGACGCCGAAAAGGAAAATCCGTATCGAAACCAGAGTGGGTGCGAAACTTGACAAAGCAGGCCCATGATTTAGATATTCCGGTCTTTATGAAGGAAGACCTGCTTCCCATTATGGGAGAGGAGCAGATGATCCAGGAATTGCCCGAAGCGTTTCACAAAGTACTGGAGGAGCAGAGCAAATGGCAGAAGTAATAGAAAACGGCATCTTGATTCGGGATGTGGAGACAAAAAATATAATGACCAAATCCAGCCTGCCGGTTGGCGGTTACTCGATAAACCCCTATGTAGGGTGCACCCACGGCTGCAGATATTGCTATGCCTCTTTTATGAAACGCTTTACCGGCCACACGGAGCCATGGGGTACTTTTCTGGATGTGAAGCACTGGCCGGAAATTCGAAATCCCAGGAAGTATGAGGGACAGCGGTTGGTTATCGGCTCGGTGACCGACGGATATCTCCCACAGGAGGAACAGTTTCAAAATACCCGCAAGCTATTGAAACAGCTGAAAGGCAGCGGGGCGGAGATACTCATCTGTACGAAGTCTGACCTGGTCGTGCGGGATATTGATCTGCTCAAAGAAATGGGGAAGGTTACGGTCTCCTGGTCCATCAATACGCTGGACGAGGAATTTCGGACAGACATGGATAACGCAGTAAGCATAGAGCGGAGACTGTCCGCTATGAAGCAGGTCTACGACGCAGGCATTCGCACCGTCTGCTTTATTGCTCCGGTATTCCCGGGCATTACGGATTGTGAGGCGATTTTCCAGAGAGTCAAAAATCAGTGTGATCTTGTTTGGCTCGAAAACTTAAATCTTCGGGGCGGCTTTAAGCAGGAGATTCTGGACTACATCGACCAAAAATATCCTCACCTGATTCCTCTCTACGATGCCATTTACCATAAGGGAGATCGAAGCTATTTTCACTCCCTGGAAGATCGTGCAGAGCAGTTGGCCCAAGAAAACGGCTGTCCCTTTGTGGATAACGAACTGCCATACGGCCGGGCACAGCCTGGTCATCCGGTGGTCGTGGATTACTTCTACCACGAAGAGGTCCGAGGATCGGAGAATACCGGAAATCGTAAAAAATCTTGCTGTGAGACAAGCCTGTAGATTTAATATGACTTTATACATAGGAAGTCTCTTTGTATAAATACCTGATACCCGTACATATTTCAGCAGAAAAATTTGCAAATCAAGCCGATTGGAGAAATCCAGTCGGCTTTTTCCATGCCAGCCCCCTTTACATAGTCAGCCATCCCAAGCGGACGGCAAATCTACGGCTATGGAAAGGGGGCTATTTTTATGCCTTATTACGACTCGGAAACGATTGAACGGGCGCGGCAGGTGGACTTGCTCACCTACCTGCAAACCTGTGAACCGCAGGAACTTGTCCATGTGTCTGGCAATGTCTACTGCACCAAGACCCATGACAGCCTGCGGATTTCCAACGGCAAGTGGTGCTGGTTCTCCCGTGGCATCGGCGGATACAGCGCCCTGGACTATCTTATTAAGGTCAATGGCTATTCGTTTATGGACGCGATGGAAACCATCACCGGAAGGGCGGCAATCAAGCCGCCTTCTTTTGTGCCTGCGCCAAAAGAGGAAAAGCCAAAGCATCTGCTTCTACCGCAGGCCGCGCCCGATAACCGGGCTATGGTGGACTACCTCAAAAAAAGAGGAATCGACCCAGGGGTGATCGACTACTGCATCCAGACCGGGAGGCTTTTTGAGAGCCGGAACAAGGGCCACAGCAATGTCGTTTTCGTAGGCTTTGACAAAGACGGAAAGGCACGGTTCGGCTGTCTGCGCGGGATCGGTGAAGGACGTTTTCACGGTGATCTGAGTGGCAGCGATAAACACTATTCCTTTGCCCTGCCCGCCTGCGTAGAGAATCCGGCGGTACACCTGTGTGAATCCGCCATTGATGTCATGTCCTCTGCGACCCTCTGCAAGCTGGACGGTATCGACTGGAGGCGGCACAATCTGTTGTCCCTGGCGGGAATTTACCAACCGAAAAAGGTGCTGGCGGAAAGCAAGCTGCCCGTTGCCCTCACCCGGTTTCTGGAGGATCACCCATCCGTGAAAACCATCTATCTGCATCTGGACAATGACGGCCCCGGCAGGCTGGCAACGAAGGCAATCATGGCGGTCATTCCCAAAGAATACGAGGTCAAAAACCGCCCGCCGCCCACCGGTAAGGACGTGAATGACACCCTTTGTCACCGGATTGGGATTCCCATTCGGTGCAGCAACGGAAAGGAGCATGAACGATGAGAGAGTACGAAGTGACCATCACCGAAACGCTGGAGATGACCGTCGCGGTGGAAGCGGAGAGCCGCGAGGAGGCGCAGCAGATCGCCTCGGACAACTGGAAGAACGGCGACTATATCCTGGACGCCGACCACTTCAAAGACGTGACATTCCGCACCAAAGGCTGGAACCGTGACCGAGACGAGCGGTGAGATTTCTTTTTAGCTGTGAAGGATTCCCCGCAGGGGAATGGAATGTATATGTACCAGCAAGCATCGCCGTTTGGGGACAAACGGCAGCTTGTTAGGGGGAGCGCCCCCTAATACCCCTTTTGCAGAATGGAGGTTTTCATGGAAGGATTGTTTTTTGTCATTGGTTTTCTGCTGGGCAGCCTGAGTGGGATTACCCTCATGTGCCTGGTGCAGATCAACCGTATTGGAAAGGAGGACAACAATGAGTAAGCGTAATATCGAAATTAAGGTGCGCCTCAACCGTAAGGAGGCTGAGGCCCTGAACAAGTGCGTGAAAAAGAGCAGGCTTTCCCGCGAGGCGTATCTGCGTCACCTTATCAGCGGCGTGGTTCCCCAGGATGCACCGCCCCCGGACTACTTTGACTTCATGCGGGAGCTGCACGGCGTAGGAAACAACCTCAACCAGATCGCCCAGAAAGCTCATGTGCTGGGTGTCATTGATGAGCGGCGCTATGATGAAGAAATGCGGAAGTTCGATCAGCTCGTCAGGGACATCACCAAAGCTGTGATTCTGCCCAGACCGATGGAGTAAGCTATGGCCACAACATCCATCTGGCGGGTGGACGGCTGGCTGGGAAAGGTGGTCATCTATGTAGAGAACCCGGACAAGACCGAGAACCCCGCCGTCTATGAAAAACCTGATATGGAAGGGCGCGACGCCCAGGGCCTCTCGGATGTCATCGAATACGCCGTCCAGCAGCAAAAGACGGAAAAGGTCACAGCCGATGACGAAGGAACCGCCATCATGCAGCGGTTTGTATCCGGGGTGAATTGCAGCCCCTCTACTGCCCGCGATGAGATGATCGCTGTCAAAAAGCGGTTCGGCAAGGAGGACGGCACGGTGGCCTATCACGGCTATCAGAGCTTCGCCCCCGGAGAAGCCGACCCACAGACTGCCCATGAGATTGGGCTGAAGCTGGCAAAAAAGCTGTGGGGTGAAAAATATCAGGTAGTGGTTGCCACCCATCTGGACAAGTCCAATCATCTGCACAATCATTTTGTGGTCAACACCGTGTCCTTTGTGGACGGCATTAAGTATCACCGCACCGAGAAGGATTACTATGATATGCAGCGGGAATCTGACCGGCTGTGCCGGGAGTATGGGCTGTCCGTGATTGAAAATCCCCAGCGCGGGAAATCCCAGCACTATGGAGAGTGGCGGGCAGAACAGGAAGGCCGCCCCACCTATCTGAGCCTTATCAAAGCAGATGTAGATACTGCCATTCGTCAGTCGATGACGGAGCGGCAGTTTTTTTATCATCTGAAACAGATGGGATACGACATCAAGGTGGGCAAAGACATTACCCTGCGCGCACCCGGCAGAGAGAACGGCAGAAAGCTGTGCCGCAATCTGGGGGAGGAATATTCTCTGGAAAGCATCCGTAGGCGGATACTGGCACAGAGCCATCCTCAAAGGACGTACAGGCCGCAGCCGCAGCGGTGCAGGCTTCACGGCGATTTGAAACAGGCCCGAAAAGTGACAGGTTTTCGCGCCCTCTATTTTCATTACTGCTATCTGTTGGGCGTATTTCCTCAAAAGCAAAACCGGCAGCCCCGGCGGGTATCTCATGCTTGCCGGGAGGATTTGATCCGGGCGAAGGAATTGACCGATGAGGCGCGACTGCTGTCCCGTCACCGCATTGACACGCTGGAACAGCTCACCGCCCATCGGACAGGTGCAGCGTCGGAAATGAACGCCGATATTGAACAGCGAAAAGCTCTGTACCGCAGGCTGCGTACCAAAGAGGTACTATCCGCCCCTGAACAGCAGGAGCAGATCAAAGCAGAAATTGCCGTCCTTTCCGGGCGGATCAAGGAACTGCGAAGGGAGGTGAGGTTATGTGAGGATATAGCGGTACGCTCCCTTTCCATCAAGGAAAAAATCAAGGCCGCCCGCGAGGAAGCACGGACGGAACAAGGAACCCGTCAGGAGCCGGAACAAGGCCGTGCGGGTATTCCAGGAAGGAGATGATTTTCTATGTATAGCTCAGGCGATGCGGCGGAACAGGTTGTACGGATGAGCCTGGAGGGTGCCGAATTTGCTCTCAAGATCAGCGGCTCTGCCGCAAAGAATCTTGCCGCCGCCCTGTATACGGTCTTGAAAGACCAGAAAAAGACCAAAGGCAAAGCCCGCATTGAAACCATGCTGCGGGAAAAGCGCCCCATGACAGTCTACACCATCAAGAAAGAAGATGCCCCGGAATTTGCGCGGCAGGCCAAAGGATACGGGATTCTCTATGCTCCCATCCCGGTCAAAAAGGATGATAACACCATCGACATTCTGGTATTCGAGGATGACGCAGCCAGAGCCAATCGGATCGTGGAGAAGTTCAACCTCACCGTGGTGGATACGGCATCCATCAAGGAGGACATCCAGAAATCCCGCGAACAGCGCGGCAGCGAACCGGCAGCGCCGGAACAGGCCGCCCCGGAAAAGAGCCAGGACGACAAACTGCTGGACGAACTGATGGAGAAGCCTGCCCAAAAGGAAAAGGCAGAGCCGGAACACCCTGCGGCGGAGAAAACGGATTCTTTTACCCCGGCGGCGGAAAAATCCCATCCGTCCGCGCCTATCTCCGAGAGCAGCAGCAAGTCCGCAAGGGGTACTTCTGACGGGCCGGAGAAACCGTCTGTCCGCCAGGAGCTGCGGGACATTCAGGCCCAGCGGAAGAAGGAGGCGGAAGTGACAAAGGCAGAGGAACCTTCTGTATCCAAGAAACCGGCGCAGAAAACCACCCGACACCAGCCGCCCAAAACCAAAAAGAAACCCAAATCGAAAGAGAGGTAAACGCTTATGAACAACTTTGACGATCTGTTTGAACAGCAGCCTCAAAAAGAGGCCGCGCCCCAGAAGCCGGAGGGACAGAAGGAGCGCCCCAAGCGCCAGTGGTGGCAGATCCGTGAGGAGAAGCAGCGCAAGGAAGCCTATGCTTCTCTGGATAAGATTTTTGGAGCGTTTGCGGAGGGCAACGGCAATATGGAGGCGTATCTGGACGTACAGAGCCGGTTTCCCTTCCACTCTGCCCGCAACGCCCTTCTGATCGGCGCACAATGCCCCCAGGCGCAGCGTGTGGGCGGCTATAAGGAATGGACTGTCCAGGGCATTGAGATTCTGGAGGAGGAAAAGCGCCTGCCCATTATCATTCTGGAACCGGGCAAAGCATACCGAAGGGATGACGGCTCCATCGGCCAGAACTTCTATGCCAAGGAGGTCTATGACATTTCGCAGACTTCGGCGCAGGGCCAGCACCAGCCCCAAGTGGCCTATGATGACCGGCTGCTTTTGAAAGGGCTGATCGCCAGCTCCCCGGTGCAAATCCGGGCGGTGGACGAACTTCCCCAGGGACGCGGCGCTGTGTTCTCTGAGGAACAGAACGCAATCCTGGTCAAGAAAGGAATGGATGCGCCGGACATCTTCCGCTGTGTTTCTCTGGAGATTGCCAACGTCCAGCTTGCCAGAAACAACGAAGGGTATTCCAGAGAAGCGGACGGCTACAAAGCCTACGCCGTCAGCTATATGCTCTGCAAGCGGTACGGCATTGACGCCAAAGGCTATGACATTGCCCGTCTGAACAGCGTTTTCAAGGGCCAAGACCCCAGAGAGGATGTACCGGCAGCTCTCAGCGATATGCGGGAAAACTTCAAGTCGCTGAACGGGCGCATGGCCAGAGCGATGGGGCTGACCCGCGACACCAAGCAGAAGGAGCCGGAACGGTAAAGGAGGTTTGAAGTATGGAAAGACAGGATAAAGTTGTTCTCACGCTGGACAGCTACGAGCATGGCATCATGATCCGCGCACTCAATGAGCTGCGGAACGATATGCTGGAGGAACAGCGCGACCCCGGCCCGGTGGAGGATGTGCTGCTGAAAACCATTGACGCCCCTGCACAAAAAGACAAGAAAGCGAAGCGCCGGGATGAAGCCAGATAACAGGACGGGAGGCCCATGGCTCTATGCGCTGGGGCTGATCCCGGTCATCTGGTTCGCCCTTCTGATTGCGCCGTCTGTTTCCGGTGGCCTTGCGGAGATTATGAACGGTTTGCCTGCGGCAATGAACAATCCATTCAAACTGATGTGGTGTGAGGACAGTGTAAAAACTGTCCTCATTTTTATTGCCGCCTATGGACTGGGAATCGGGATTTATCTCTCATCCCGGCGCAATTACAGACGGGGCGAAGAACACGGCTCGGCCAAATGGGGCGACGCCAGAGCCGTGAACAAGAAGTACCGGGCGAAAGACCCGTTTCAAAACCGCATCTTCACCCAGCACGTCCGCATGGGGCTGGACGGCAAGAAGCACCGCCGCAATCTGAACACCCTGGTGGTGGGCGGCAGCGGCGCGGGAAAAAGCCGGTTCTATGCAAAAGTCAACCTGTGCCAAGCCAATACCTCGTATTTTGTGCTGGATTGTAAGGGCGAGCTGCTCCGGGACTGCGGCACCTTGCTGGAACGGCAGGGTTATGAAATCCGCATCGTTGACCTTTTGAACATGGAGAAAAGTCATTGCTACAATCCCTTCTCCTATTTGAAAAATGACAACGACGTGCAGAAGATGGTGACGAATCTTTTTAAGGCCACTACCCCAAAAGGCAGCCAGTCCAATGATCCGTTCTGGGATACGGCAGCTTCCATGCTCCTTCTGGCGCTGGTGTTCTACCTTTGGTACGAAGCGCCGGAGGATGAGAAAAACTTTCCGATGGTCATGGAAATGCTCCGGGCCGGTGAGGTACGGGAGGACGATGATTCCTACCAATCTCCGCTGGATGAGCTGTTTGACCGGCTGGAAATGCGCTCGCCCGATCACATCGCGGTGAAGTATTACAAGGATTATCGTTCCGGCTCGGCCAAAACCCTGAAATCCATCCAGATCACCCTGGCGTCCAGGCTGGAGAAGTTCAACCTCTCCTCTGTTGCGGCTTTGACCGCCACGGACGAACTGTATTTGTCCAGTATGGGAGAGAAAAAAGTGGCGCTCTTTGCGCTGATCCCGGACAACGATGCCAGCTTCAACTTCCTGGTAAGCCTTCTGTACGCCAGTACCTTTCAGGAGCTGTTCTACTCGGCTGACCGGAAACACGGCGGCAGCCTGCCCGTACCGGTGCATTTCCTGATGGACGAGTTCGCCAATGTGAGCCTGCCGGATGACTTTGACAAGCTGCTGGCTACCATGCGTTCCCGCAATATCTCGGTGTCCATCATCATCCAGAACATCGCGCAGTTAAAAGCATGGCTATACCGAACCGGAGCAGAGCAACGCTTTTTCCCCGGAGGACTTGTTCTGCTGCGAGTTTGCGCCCTACTTCATGGAGGGCATTAAAATCCGTTACCCCGAATACTGCCGCGAGCTTCCGCCTGTCAAAAAGCAGGCGGAACCGGCACGATAAAGATTTGATTGGAGGTATCTAACATGGCTGAACCGGCTATTGCCCTGCGGGAACATCCGCAGATCATTGAACTCTTTACCGTTCTGGAGCAGAACGGGCTTCACCAGCAGAAGGACGAGGTGCAGGCGCTTGTGAGTTATATCGACGGCATGGAGGATAAGCTGTCCCGGATGGTGGACGAAATGACCGCCATGAGGAAGGAGGTTGACCAGCTTCACGACAGAAGCATTCAGGCCAGATGCACCTTCCTGATGAACGAGGCGGAAAACAAGGTGCATCAGGTCAGCAGCATGGTGTCCACCGCCAAGAACAATACCATTTCCGCTGCCGGACGCATGGTGCAGACCTTTCACGAGAAAGGTCGCGCGGCGCTACGTCATGCAGTGCAGACTTTGCGGATTCCCACAGTTCTCACCCGAATGGAGCATGGCTTCTCCCATGCCAGCCAAGCAATGGAGAAGTGTGCCGGACGGATGGATGTGATCCGAGAAGAACTGCATCAGGCAGGTGGTCATCTGAAAAGTGCTGGACGCGCCCTTGCAGGAAAAGAAGCGCAACAGGTCAAAGACCTGGATGCCGACAAAGGGGTACTTGCCAAGCTGAGGGGCTTCCTCTCGTCCTGTGGCAAGGTGTTTTCCGAGATGGAGCGTGGTGCGGGCCGACTGGCTGAAAAGGCTGGTGGAGAAAAATCTTCTGTCAAGACCGAGTTGACCGCCCTGAAAGCGACCCCGTCTGGTCAGCATCGGGCAGACCCCGGCAAGGATAAGGCACGATAAGTACAGGAGGGCAAAACATGAAAAAAGAAATGAAAACCAAAGTGATGATTGCTGGGGTGGCCTTTTGTGCCGCCCTTTTCCTTTTCTCCGGCTTTATGCTCTGCCGAGAATATCTCGACCAGAAGCAGAGTGCCGAAGCCTTTGAAGAAGTGGCCGAGCTGGTAAAAAAGGAGCCGGAGCTTCCTGCTCTGGAGCTGGAAAACGAACAAGAGCCGGTGCAGGAGGAAGTGACGGCCTTTGACAAGTATGCCGATGTGTATGCCCAAAACAGCGATTTGGTGGGCTGGGTTTCTATCCCCGGCACCCAGATTGACTATCCCGTTATGCAGACCAAAGACAACACCGACTTTTATCTGAAGCACGCCTTTGATAAATCGTACAGCAGCTACGGCGTTCCCTATGTGCAAGAAAACTGCGACATTGGTATTTCCGATAACCTGGTTCTGTATGGCCACCACATGAACAACGGCTCGATGTTCTCTGACCTTTGCAAATACGAGAGAGAGGACTTCTATCAGGAGCATAAGATCATCCACTTTGATACGTTGGAGAGCTTCGGAGAGTATGAAGTGATTGCCGCCTTTAAGACAGTAGCGTACTCAGAGGAAGGGTTTAAGTATTACCATTTTGTCCGGGCGGAGAGTGGCGAGCAGTTTGACGAGTATATCGCGGAGTGCAAAGAATTGGCGCTCTATGACACCGGCGTAACCGCTGAATACGGCGATAAGCTCATCACCCTTTCCACCTGCGAGTATTCCCAAACAAACGGGCGGATGGTTGTGGTAGCAAAGCTGCTGGAGGAATAAGGGCTGCCCTGCCCCGGAAAGGAGGTGAGGCCCATGAGCAAGGGCATTAAAACAAAGACCACCGTTAAAGATGTGAAGGCGCTGGACAAAAGCGCCGTGGCCGCCGAGCGAATGAAGCAGGCATATATCCGTACCAAAGACAAAGCGGAACATGGGATGTATGCAGAGGAAAGCTCTCCCGCCGAATATGCTTCTGATCGTTTTTCATCCGGTGTGGATAGTGTGAGCCATGAAGCTGTCCACCAATTTGATAAGCAAGGCCGTAAGGGAGTACAGACCACCAAAGAGAATATCTCTAAGGTCAAGGAAAATATCCAAAAGCGGAAAGCCGCGGCTGAACAGCCCAAAAAACAAGCGGAGAAACAGGCGACACAGCAAACCGGGCAGCCTGCCCGTTGGAGTGGACGACAGGCAGCGGACACGGTTTCTGAACCGGCCAAAGCCGTCCAGCAGGAACACAGCGCCATTAAGACGCTGGATCGTGGACAGAAAGGCATCAAGACGGTGGACAGGAGCCGAAAGGCCATCAAGCAGACCTCATCCGCTGCCAGAGGCACGGTGAAAACCACCACCAAATCTATTAAGACAGCGGAAACCACCGCAAAGGCCAGTATCAAAACCAGCCAGCAGGCGGCAAAGGCGGCCCAGCAGGCCGCTATTGCCACCGCCAGAGCTGCCAGAGTTGCGGCCCATGCCGCTCGTGCAGCGGCCATTGCCACAGCTCACGCCATCAAGGTGGCAGCCAAAGCCACCGCCGCAGCGGTGAAGGCCATCATTGCGGCGACAAAGGCATTGATTGCGGCCATCGCAGCCGGGGGATGGATTGCGGTACTGGTGGTTATCGTGATTTGTCTGATCGGTATGATAATCGGTTCTTGCTTTGGTATTTTCTTCTCCGGTGAGGACTCCGGCACCGGGCAGACAATGCAGACCGCTGTGCAGGAAATCAACACGGACTATCAGGACAGGCTGGACGAGATCAAGGCATCCCACAGCTATGACGTTCTGGAGATGTCCGGCTCCCGCGCAGTGTGGAAGGATGTTCTGGCTGTTTATGCCGTCAAGACCACCACTGACCCAGATGCAGCCCAGGAAGTCGCTACAATGGATGATACCAAGAAACAGCTTCTCAAGGACATCTTCTGGCAGATGAACAAGATTTCATCCAGCACCGACACCAAAACCGAAACGTTGATTGAAACCTCGGATGACGGCAATGGTAATATCGTGGAAACAGAAACCACAGTTACGCAGACCTACCTCTATATCACCGTCAGCCACAAAACTGCCGAGGAGATGGCCGATCAGTTCGGCTTCAATGAGGAACAGCGGGAACAGATGGCGGAGCTACTGTCCGATGAAAACAATCCCCTCTGGTCACAAGTCCTCTATGGCATCAGCGGAGGCGATGGTGAGATCGTCACCGTGGCACTCTCCCAGGTGGGGAATGTCGGCGGCGAGCCATATTGGAGCTGGTATGGTTTTGACAGCCGAGTGGAGTGGTGCGCCTGCTTCGTGAGCTGGTGTGCCAACGAGTGCGGCTATATTGAAGCTGGCGTTATTCCAAAGTTTGCAGCTTGCGCATCTCAGGGTGTGCCGTGGTTTCAGGAGCGGGGACTGTGGCAGGACAACAGCTATGAGCCGCGACCCGGAGACATTATCTTTTTCGATTGGGATGATGGCGGTCAGGACGGTTCTTCCGATCATGTTGGTATCGTGGAGAAAGTGGAGAATGACCGTGTCTACACCATCGAAGGAAATTCTGGCGATAGTTGCCGCCAAAACAGTTATCCCATGGGATATTATGGAATTTTGGGTTACGGAGTACCCCAGTACTAAAAAAGCACAAAGAATCAATGGCTTTTACCACTGATTCTTTGTGCGTACATATTCGGATAAATTACTCCTGTGTCAATGAGACCTTGTAATTTGTTCCCCATTGTTCCATAGAAGCAAGAATTGGTCGCATAGTCTCTCCCAATTCGCTCAGCGCATATTCCACCCGAGGCGGTACTTCGGGATACACCGTGCGGGTAATAATTCCGTCTTCCTCCATAGAACGCAGGCTGTCTGTCAATACCTTTTGACTGATCCCATCCAGATCCTTTTTGAGTTCGTTAAACCGCCATGGCCGGTTGAGAAGATTTCTAATAATTAGCAGCTTCCATTTATTTCCTATCAACTGCACCGTTGTCGCAACCGGGCATTCGGGCAATTCTGCCTTTGTTCGCATAAGCAGCACCTCCAAATGCATGTTATATCATATTTGAATGTTACACCTAAATTATACTCCAACATTACTCTTATTGCAATAGCAAGTGCAAATATTGTAAAAATTTTTCCTGATTTCCCCGCCACGGCACAAAGGTTATAAAAAGGTGACTGGGTTATAAAAAAGTGCGTACTTGTTGCAAAGAAAAAGTCCCCGTACAATAAGAGTCACAGAGGGAAAACATCCCACTGAATAAATACCATGGAGGAAACAACAATGGCACTTTCGAACCTGTTTGGATGGAACAAGGAGAAGGAAACCGCTCCCGCTGCTGCTTGTGGTTCTGCTTGCGGCGCTTCCAACAAGCCCGCTGAGACTCCTGCTGCCTGTGGCGCGGCTGACAAGCCGGAAGAAAAACCTGCCGCTTGCGGTTCCGCCTGCGGCGCGGCCGATAAACCGGAAGAGAAGCCTGCTGCTTGCGGTTCCGCCTGTGGCGCTGGGGACAAATAACTCCCAAGCGTTTGGTTCCCCCAAACTATTCCCGGCGAGAACCATCTCGCCGGGAATTTTTGAAGTATAACTCGGTGAAACCGATTGATATAAAGTGAGGTTCAGAGGATATGAAGCAGTATTTTTCTTTTCAGTGGCATATCACAGATGAATGCGATCAGCGGTGCAAACATTGCTACATTTTTTCAGGTGATGTCTGTAAAAAGATCGATTCCATGATCTGGAAGCAGATGGAAGACACATTCTATAATTGCCTGGATTTTTGCAAAGTGTATAACCGCCTTCCGTATTTCTACATTACAGGCGGCGATCCGATTCTGCACCCGGATTTTTGGCGCCTGCTGGATTTGCTGCACGAACACAAAGTACCCTTTACAATTCTCGGAAATCCATTCCACCTGAACGATCAGGTGTGCGCCGAACTGAAACATTACGGCTGCGAAAAATATCAGCTTTCCATTGACGGCCTTCGTGAAACCCATGACTGGTTCCGCAAGCCCGGCTCCTATGACTGTACGCTGGAAAAAATCGGCTGCATCAACCGTGCCGGCATCCGAAGCGTGATCATGACAACGGTTTCCAAAACAAACCGCATGGAAGTGCCTGGCATTATTGACGCGGTGGTAAAAGCCGGCGCCAATGTGTTTGCTTTTTCCCGGTATGTTCCCAGCGGCGGGGATCTGGATGCCAGTATGACACCGCAGGAATACCGCGATCTGCTTGCCGTGTGCGATCAGAAGTTCAAAAAATACGAAGTGGAAGGCTGTAATACCCACTTTAACAAAAAAGACCATCTTTGGACACTGTATGAGTATGAAACCGAGGAGTTCCAGATTCCTGCTTCCGCAGAGGAAGGTGTAATTTACGGTGGCTGCAACTGCGGCAACTGCCACATTACCATTCTTCCCACAGGGGATGTGTATGCCTGCCGCCGGGTGGCAGAGAGCAAGGTGGGAAACGTATTTCAGGATCGTCTGGCAGATGTGTGGGTTTGCCAGATAGAGGCATACCGCGACTATACCAAGTTTGAAAAATGCGCCAAATGTGAGCTGCTGGCCTATTGCCGGGGCTGTCCGGCGGTTGCAAAAGGCACCAACGGCGATTTTTACAGCCCAGACCCCCAATGTTGGAAGGAGATAAAGTAATGGAGATTTTAGAACCGATTTTAATAAACCAAAAAACGCTATTACCCAGCCTTGTCGCTGTGCGTGACGTCATTCTTGACGGAGAGCCGGTTGTCCGGGTTGTCAAGAACGTGAGGGAGAATGAATATGGTCTGAGAAGCTGTGCCGTTGTACCTGACTGCGACTTTCACAACGGTGTGATTGAAGTGGATGTGCGCAGCCGTATTCTACCGGATGCGCCGGATCTTGCCCGAGGCTTCATTGGGATCGCGTTTCGCGTGCCGGAAAGCGACGGACCGTTTGAGTGCTTCTATCTCCGCCCGGCCAACGGAAGATGTGATGACCCCGAACGGCGCGCCCATGCCGTTGAGTACTTCTCCTATCCCAACTATACCTTTGCGTATTTCCGGGCAAAGGGCATTACAAAATACGAGGCCCCCGCGGACATTGGCCTGGACGAGTGGATTCACGTTAGGATCGAGGTAGACGGTACGCAGGGCAAGCTCTATACAAACGGCGTAAATGTCCTCAGTGTGGAGGACATGAAAGGCCGAGCAGATGCCAAGGGCAGCATTGCGCTTTTTGTGGATATTGGCACCGAGGGATTTTTCAAAAACCTGAAAGTCTCACACGAGGACGAAAAGGGGTGTAAATGAGATGGACATTCTGGAACTGATGAAGCATCGCCGCTCGATCCGCAAGTACGAAGAAAAGCAGGTAGACCGGGAAACCCTGGAAGCCATCATAGAAGCCGGACTGTATGCCCCCAATGCCGGGGGCGGACAGCGAAGCAAGATCGTCGGCATACGGAATGCGGAACTGGCCGAAAAAATCGGCAAATTAAACATTGCCCGGTTTGACCGTTCAAGATTGGCAGGAAGCTATGTTTCCAAAGATCAGCCGAGTATTATCGATGATCCGTCCATGAAAAGCGGATTTTACGGTGCGCCTGCCGTATGCGTGATCTTCGGACCCAAAAATTTTCTGTACAGCATTCCGGACGCCTTCTGCTGCGCAGAAAATATGGTTTTGGCTGCCGCAGCCCTTGGGGTTTCCTCTTGCATCGTGGCAAGGGGCGAGGAAACCTTTGCTAATGAGATCGGTGCCGCTCTGCTGAAAGAATGGGAAATTCCTGAAAACTATGTGGCCCGCTGTTTTGTTTTGCTGGGGTACTGCAAGGGGGAATATCCAGCTGCAAAACCAAGGAAAGCAAACAGAAGTAGAATCGTGGAATAACGAAAAAACAGGATACGGAACTATGACGCAATCAGAAAGACGCATTTACTTACTTCGGGAATTGCTGAAAGAACAGCCCCGGTATCAGGAGATACAGATTCCCGCAGACAAAGAGGAGCAGAGACATCTGCTGCGCTCCTTGTTCAATGTCCGAATGCCGGACCCTGTATCGGACGATTTTTTGAAAATACAGGATGAATATCTACAGGAAGAAACGGCGAGAAAAGGGATCACGGATATTGCCGATCTGACCCCCATACAGGACAACCTGTATCTATGGCAGGGCGATATTACAACGATCCACTGCGGGGCCATCGTCAACGCTGCGAACAGCCAGATGCTGGGATGCTTCTGGCCCTGTCACGGCTGCATCGACAATGCGATTCACACCTATGCCGGCGTTCAACTTCGGGCCACCTGTGCAGCGCTTATGAAGAAGCAGGGTCAGGAAGAAGAAACGGGAAAAGCAAAGATCACCCCGGCGTTCAATCTTCCCTGTGACTATGTCCTGCATACGGTGGGGCCGATTGTTTCCGGCTCCTTGCAAGAAAAGGACAGGGAGCTGCTGGCATCCTGTTATCGTTCCTGTCTGGAACTTGCCGATTCCCAGGGCATCCGAAGCATCGCCTTTTGTTGTATCTCCACGGGAGAATTTCACTTCCCCCATGATGCGGCGGCAGAAATTGCCGTAGCCACCGTAAAAAACTATCTGCGGCAAAAGCACAGTGAAATGGAGGTGCTGTTCAATGTTTTCAAGGATGAGGATTACGAACTCTACCGGAAATTACTCGAACCAAATGGAACGGCTGCAAGCGGCCATTGAAAATACGGATTGCATTGTAATCGGTGCCGGTGCGGGTTTGTCTACTTCGGCGGGATTTGTCTACGATGGTGAGCGTTTCAAAAAGTATTTTTCTGATTTCGAGGAGGAATACGGGTTTCACGATATGTATTCCGGTGGTTTCTATCCTTACAACACGCCGGAAGAGTTCTGGGCATACTGGAGCCGGTACATCTATGTCAACCGATATATGAGTGCCCCAAAAAGCGTGTACAACGATCTTCTGGCCCTTGTCAGGGACAAAGACTATTTCGTTATCACAACCAATGTAGACCACCAGTTTCAGAAAGCCGGCTTTGATAAGAAGCGCCTTTTTTATACACAGGGAGATTATGGACTGTTTCAGTGCAGTACGCCTTGTGGCCAGCACACCTACGAGAACGAAGAAATCATCCGTCGTATGGTGGAAACGCAAAAAGACATGAAAATCCCGTCCGACCTTATCCCCAAATGTCCCCACTGTGGAAAACCGCTGACCATGAATCTCCGTTCCGATGATAAATTTGTGGAGGACGAAGGATGGCACCGGGCAGCAGAACGCTACGAAAACTTTTTACAGACAAGAAACGGCCAGCGCATTTTGTTCCTGGAACTTGGCGTAGGGTATAACACGCCCGTCATTATCAAATATCCGTTTTGGCAAATAACGGCGAGAAATCCCAG
>DVIY01000122.1 GCA_018710915.1 Candidatus Gallacutalibacter pullistercoris | reverse complement strand
AACACACCCGTTTCAAAATAGAATCTTTATACTCTATGAAACCGGCGCGGACAGTATGTCTCGCAGACAGAAAACGCCGCAGATCTGACAAGATTGCCAGATCTGCGGCGTTCTATTCATTATGTATTATGCGTCCGGAGCATCGGTGGGCTTGTCATCTTCAGCAGACTCTTCTGGAACAGCAGGTTCTTCTGCTGCCGGCTCTTGCGGAACGTCTTCTGCCTCAAAAGGAGCTTCTTCCGGTTCCTCTTTTACAAGCTTTGCACCGCAGCGGCTGCAATAAATGGACTCCTGCGGGTTCAAAGCCCCACAGGCCTGGCAAGTAAGCTTATTGCGTGCCATTGCCAATTCCTGATTGATGACGTCCAGCTGTTCATACAGCTCATCAATACAGCTGACACTTTCAGCTACCAGCTCAGCGGGATCATAGCCGGACTTCTGTGCATCATACACGGTACGGCCCAAAGCTTCCAGACGCTTGGCAATCTCACGGTTTACATCCGCTGCACTGAGGCGCAGTTTGGAAATATCCATCAGCTGTCCGGCTTTTTTGCCGACCACATTTGCCGCAGATTTGGCGTTGACAACCACATCTTCAAAAAGACCCATACTGTACACTCTCCTTTTATCTTTTCATTTTTATTTGCAGGAAATCATCGCAGGGCACCACAGAAAATCTGTCCCTTGCTTACCCACATTATAGAGCATTTTGCCAGAAAACTCAAGAATAAGACTAAAATTTCCTGTAAACAATCTATGAAAAAACTCATTCTATCTGGTTTAGCGTCTGTTTTTCTTCCTGATCATGCCCCAAAAATTCACGCAGCATGGAGTCTGCCGGAACCATTTTGTCTGGTACGGGTTCAAAGCGCATCAGCCGTGCTTCCAGGTCGCGTGCCTTTTGAAAATAGGGGCTGTCTGGCGCAATGGAGCGCAAAAGCGGGATTGCGCGGCCGCGCAGCACACAGGGTTCATAAATATGGATGGAATTTACGGTTACATCGCTGGTATGGCGGTACGGGCGGATATATTTATTTTCCCCAGCCACTACATTGGGCCACATGGAGAAAGTGCGTTCCAGCGAGGTGTTTCGGAACTGGTAATCCCGCACCAAGCGGCGAACCAGGCGCAAATCCATGGGGGAAATTACCGTACCATTGGCATCCTTGATTCCCTGCTTCACGCTGGTATAAATTTTCATTACCCGGTCTTTTGGCAAATGCTGGGTAAACACCGGGTTCAGTGCATGAATCCCCTCAATAATCACCACAGCATGGTCTTTCAGCTCCAACGGGTGGGTATAATCGGCCGGACGGCGGATGTTAAAATCAAATACCGGCATATCACATCGCCCTTTTTCCAATAAATCACTGAGACATTCCTTAGCCTTGGGTATATCAAGTGCTTCTACCGATTCATAATCATAGCTGCCATCCGGCAAAAGCGGCGCCTGGTTCGCCCCAAGATAAAAATCGTCCATTGAGACAATGGTGCTCTCTTCCCCCAGCCTTGCCAGCTCACGCTGGAGCATGTGGGCTGTGGTAGTTTTTCCACTGCTGCTGGGACCGGAAAGCATGATAATCCGGTACCGTTCGCGGCGCACCACCTGCCGGGCAATGTTTGCCAAGTTGTTGTGATAGGCTTCTTCTACCTCTTCAATCATCTGCTGCGGTGCTTCCAGCGCAGCATCATTGATTTGTTCCAAGTGGTTGACGTATTTGAAATAGCTATTTGCAAAACTGCTCATATAATATTTTCACCTCGTTTTTTCGCGAGAGGATTTCCTCGTAGCGGCTGCAATATTCATATGAATATTTGAAGTTAAAAATTCGGCGCAAAAAGTCCGAATTTGGGTCTTTGATTTTCGAAACCGCCCCGGCGCCGCATGCCAGCACGGTATGGGTCTCATCCATGGTAATGATATTATAGTAACACTCCGTCCCCGGTTTTGCCCAGCCCACATTTTCCAGATTGCCGACCATGCGGCTCTGGCGGTAGAGATAGTACGGTGCATACCCGGCGCCCGTCAGACGACTGTCTGCATATTCCAGCATGGCGGCTGCCGCCGCACCGTCATTGTGGAAACGCTCTACATCTTCCTGCTGAATCATCCGGGCAGAATGTTTCAGCGCCAGCGAGTGTACGGTGATGTTCTCCGGGTCCAGCGCCAGAATCTGGTCCATGGTATGGACAAAGCTTTCGGCAGTGTCATCGGGCAGGCCGGCAATCAGGTCCATATTGATATTATCAAACCCCAGCTGCCGCGCCAATGCGAAGGCCTCCAACGTCTGCTCTGCCGAGTGGCGTCGGCCAATCACCTCGAGCACATGGTTATTGAGTGTTTGGGGGTTGATGCTGATGCGGCTGATGCCACAGCTGCGCAGTGCCTCCAGCTTTTCGCGGTCAATGGTGTCCGGGCGTCCTGCCTCCACTGTAAATTCCCGGCAATGGGACAAATCCCAGCTTTTCTGTACGGTGGTAATCAACCGGGTGAGCTGTTCCGGGTTCAGGATGGTGGGGGTTCCGCCGCCAATATAAACTGATTCCAGCCGCAGGCCAAGCTCCTTGGCAATTGCGCCGGTATATTCCGCCTCCCGGCACAAAAGCTCCACATATTGCGGAATGAGACGGGCAGAACGCTCTACGGTCTGTGAGACAAACGAACAATAAGAGCAGCGGGTGGGGCAAAACGGGATGGACAGATACAAGCTGCACGATTCCGGGAGGTTCTGTTCCAGAAAAGGCCGCTGCACTGTCATGGTCCGGCGGGCAAGTTCTGTCTTTTCGGGTGAGACCAGCAATTCCTGCTGGAAAAACTTCATGGCAGCCTCTTCTCCCTGCTGCTGTGTTAACTGGCGCAGCAGTTTGACCGGGTGGATGCCCGTCAGGATGCCCCACTTCGGCTCGCAGCTGCACAGCTCACACAAAATGCGGAACAGCAGCACCCCCATGCGGCGCTCATATTCGCGGCGGCGTTCAAAATCTACCAGTCCGGCAAACACACTTTGCGGGAATTCGGCGGTTTGGCTGCGCTCTTCCCCCTCAATGCTGGCCCAGGCGGTAAACCGGACAGCGGATTCCGATTCCTGTACGCGGACCATTGCCTGTGCCTGTCTGGTATCGGCTGCATCGGGTGCGCCGAAACACACTTCGATTTTCTGATACGGAAAAAAGATTCGGCACAAATTTTCCATTTCATAATGGCGGTCAAAGCCGTCAATCCATAAAATCATATCCGGTTCCTTTCATATAAGGGTTGGTTTGGCGTTCCCGTTCCAAAGTGGTAGAAGGGCCATGGCCGCAGTACACCTTCCTGTTACCGGGAATCTCCCGCAAACGCTGCAAAGAGGCCGAAATCTGCTGCCAGCTGCCGGTTGGAAAATCAGTCCTTCCCATGGAGCCCGCCATCAGGGTATCACCCGTAAAGACTGCCTCATCGCCGAGATAGCAGCAGCTCCCCGCAGTATGCCCGGGAGTAAGGAGCACCTGTAAAACGCTTTCCCCCACCATAACGGTATCGCCGTCTTTCAAAAATCTGCCTACCGTAAAGGGCTGTACAGACAGTCCCATCATGGCGGAAAGGTTCAGTTGCGGGTCTGTAAGAAAGCCTTTCTCTTCTTCTGTAAGGTATACCGGCGCACCGGTCTTTTTCTGTACGGCGGCTGTACCCAGTATATGGTCAAAATGGGCGTGTGTGAGCAGAATCGCTTTCACCTTTTTCCCTTCCAGCGCGGTTTCCAGCCGGGAATCCCAATAGCCGGGGTCAACCACCACACAAAAACCGGTGGCTTCGTCTTTTGCCAGAAAGCAGTTTGTGGGCATCATGCCGCCGGGAATGGTTTCAACTGTCAGCATATTTTTCGTCCTTTCGGTTTTAAAATCTATGAAAATCAGCCGCCGCAATCCCTTGCAGCGGCTGATTTCTCTTATGAACGCTCAACCGAGCGTACATCCTGTATCCCTTTCAGGCGGTCCATCACAGACTTGAGATGATCGGGGCCGTTTACCGTAAAGGTGGCATAAATCACGGCCGAGCCATCTTTCAGTTCTCTGGAATTCAGAGAATGAATAGACAGGTGCATGGCAGAAAACTGCTGTGCCACATCTGCCAGCAAACCGGGGCGATCGTTTGCCACAATCTCCAGCGTGGTCTGGAAAGTCTCACGCACTTCTCCAGCCCAATGAGCATGCACCCAGCGCTCCGGCTCGGGTGCATCTTCGATGCGTGCTGGCACATTGGAACAGTTGCGCTTGTGAATCGAAACGCCAAAGCCGCGGGTAATGAATCCGATGATGTCATCTCCGGGCAAAGGGTTGCAGCACTTGGAAAATTTAATCAGGCAGTTGTCTACCCCTTCCACCAATACGCCGCCTACCGCGCTTTTTACACGCGGCTGCTGCACCGGCTGAGACGGCTGTGCAGCTTCCTGCATCTGTGCCGCTGCTTTTTTGGCTTTATTATATTCCTCCCGGATGCGAGGCATAATCTTCCACAGCTGGATTCCGCCATATCCGATTGCTGCATACAGGTCGTCCAGTGTACCGCAGCTGTTGCGTTTTCCTACGGTATCCATCAGGTTTTGCAGCAGCTCGTCAGAAAGTTCGATGTTATTCCGCCGGAATTCCCGCTCCAGCTCGGCACGGCCTTCGACAATATTTTCCTCCCGGCGCTCCTTTTTGAACCACTGGCGAATCTTGCTGCGTGCTTCGCTTGTTCTGACGATTTTCAACCAGTCGCGGCTGGGGCCGTGCCCCACCTCTTTGGTAGTCAAAATTTCAATGATTTCTCCGGTTTTTACTTTATAATCAATAGGAACAATCCGCTTGTCCACTTTGGCGCCTACCATACGGTTGCCTACTGCACTGTGGATCGCATAGGCAAAATCGATTACGGTAGAGCCTGCCGGCAGGCTGATAACCTGCCCTTTGGGCGTAAAAACGAACACTTCTTCCGGGGCAAGGTCGCTCTTGATAGCCCGGACAATATCGGTAGCATCTTCGTTGTCCTTCTGGTTTTCCAGCATCTGGCGAATCCAGACCAGACGCTCATCCACAGACTTGCTGCGCGTCATACCCAGTTTATATTTCCAGTGGGCGGCAATACCATATTCTGCTGTATAATGCATCTCCCAGGTGCGAATCTGCACTTCAAAGGGGATACCGTCTGCACTGAGCACGGTGGTATGCAATGACTGGTACATGTTGGGCTTTGGCGTGGAGATATAGTCTTTAAACCGGTTGGGAATCGGCTGGAACATATCGTGAATCAAACCCAGCACATTGTAGCAGTCGGTAACCGTATCTACAATCACACGGACTGCATATACATCGTAGATTTCTTCCATGCTCTTGCCCTGAATGAACATCTTACGGAAAATACCGTTGATACTCTTGACGCGGCCTTCCAGATATACATTCGGAATCATGGTGGAAACACGCTGACGAATTTCGGTTTTTGTACGTTCAATAAAAGCAATCCGGTCTTTGCTCTGCATAGCCAGCGTATCTTCGATCTCATGATAGGCTACCGGATCCAAATATTGCAGCGAGAGGTCTTCCAGCTCTTCTTTGACGGCCCGGATACCCAGGCGATGTGCGATGGGGGCGTATACCTCCATACTTTCGAGGGCCGTATCCCTCTGCTTTTGCGGTGGTTTGAATTCCAATGTACGCATATTGTGCAGGCGGTCAGCCAGCTTGATGATAATAACACGGATATCTTCCGACATGGCCATCAGCATTTTGCGAATATTTTCCGCCTGCTGCTCTTCCCGTGATGAATAGGGAATTTTGCCCAGCTTGGTTACACCGTCAATCAGGTTGGCAATCTCCTGGTTAAACATCTTGCGGATATCTTCCAGCGTGTAATCAGTATCCTCCACCACATCATGCAGAAGCCCGCCCACTATCGACTCGGAATCCATGCCCAGTTCGACCAGAATACAGGAAACTGCCAGGGGATGGATGATATACGGTTCCCCGGACATGCGTTTCTGCCCCTGATGAGCACCATCTGCCAGCTTATAAGCCTTCTCAATAATCTCCATATTGAATTCGCGTCCAGTATCGCGAATCAGCTCCAGCAATTCCTCATAACTTTGTCCGTGTCTAACCGCCATATCAAATACCCTCCTTTTTCAAATATCCCTTCAACTTTTTAAACAATGGTGAAGCTGTCAAATCCACCTTTCCCTGTACCGGCATCAATTCTGCGCGCAGGCTCCCTGCATGATGCTTGCAGAGAATCAGTTTGCGCTCTTCCATGACATCCAGCAGGAACAGCAGCCTGCCCATATGCATCTGAGGCTGTTTCATTCGGTACCACAAAAACATTGCCGGCCCATCCCAGCCGCCGTATTGGCGCAGGAACCGGTACACCACAGCAAAGTCTTCACGGTTCGGCAGAAGCACATTCCCCTCTCCATGAGGGAAGGGTTCACCCCGCAGGAACTGTTCATACATCCGCTGCTGCCGCAGCAGCAGCGGGAAATCTGCGTCCGACAAACGGCTCTCCCGCACCACAATACTCAGATTCTTTTCCCCGCGGTATTCCCGTGCATCCAGCGAAACCGCCAGGTCTACTGTATCGCCGGGCAGATAGGGGAATTCTTCCGGCATGGTGCCAAACTGCATGCAGCGTACTGCTGCATCTTTCTTGCGAAACAGCAGGCGCAGGTGCTTCCCGCCGCCGACGGGAGTAACCTCCTCCAGTGTCATGCCGTACAGGCCAAACAGCGGAGCGGGATTTCCCTCTCCAAACGGTTCCAGCAGATGCAGCATTTCAGGCATATCCACCCGCAGGGCCGCCGGGTTTAACCGGCAGTCAAGCGTAACCGTGGGAATCGGCATTTCCTGCTGCATAGCTGCAAATTCATTGATTTTCCGCCGGAATTCCGCTATATTCCGGGTGGGAAGCGATAGTCCTGCCGCCATCAGATGGCCGCCGTACTTGGTGAGCAGGGAGGCGCAGTAATTGACCGCATCAAACAGGGAAAATCCCTCTATACTCCGGCCGGAACCCCTGGTCTCTTCCGATGAAACGGAAAGCACCATGCAGGGCTTGCCAAAGCGTTCTACCAGCCGCGCCGCCACGATTCCGATAACACCGTGATGCCAGCCTTCCCCATCCACCACCAGTACCCGGTCATACAGCCGCTCCGGCTCACGCCGGAGCTGTTCGATTACCTTTTCCATGATCTGGGTTTCTGTCTGGCGGCGTCGGTCATTATCCTCACAGATGTCTGCTGCGAGTGTCTGGGCTTCTTCGGGGTCTTCGCTGGTTAGTAGGTGGACTGCGCGTGACGGGGAACCCATCCGCCCGGTTGCATTGATGCGGGGTACCAGTGTGAACGCCACATTCACAGCATCCATGGTGCGTCCTTCCATGGAAGACTGTGCAATCAGGGCCCGCAGCCCCTCCCGCTCCGGCTCCTGGAGCAGCCGCAGGCCGGCTTTTACCAGCGTGCGGTTTTCCCCGGTCAGCGGAACCACGTCGCCAATTGTACCGATCGCCGCAAGATCAGCATAATTGTCAAACAGGCTCTGCGGGTCGCCATCTTCCATTTCCAGCGCTATCATCAGTTGAAACGCGATTCCAACACCGGAAAAATCCCGGTATGGGCTTTGATTATCGGCGCGCCAGGCATCGACGACAGCAACCGCTTTGGGCAATTTCTCTTGTGGGCGGTGATGGTCCGTAATAATGACATCCATTCCCAACTCCGCAGCCCGAAGGACCTCCTGATGGGAAGAAATGCCATTATCTACCGTCACAATCAGCTGCACCTGCTGTTCGGCCAGTTTTTCCACAGCCGAAAGGTTCAGTCCATAGCCTTCCCCTTCCCGTTCAGGGATGTAAAACATCACATTGGCGCCACAGGTCTGCAAATAGGAAAAGAGGATAGACGTAGCTGTCACACCGTCTGCATCATAGTCGCCGTAAACGGCAATTTTCTCAAAGCTGTCAATTGCACGGCGCAGGCGTGAAACCGCTTTTTCCATATCCGGAAGCAGGTACGGGTCTGACAAGGTTTCTTCTCCCTGAAGCATTGCCACGGCCGCCTCGGGCGTACGAACCCCACGGATATCCAGCATCATGGCAACAAAATACGGAACCCCGGTTTCTTCCGCGATTCTGGCCGCATTTTCCTTATTCAGGGGACGAACATTCCAATTCTTTACCTGCAACAGACATTCACCGCTTTTCTGTACGGCCACCGCCGACATATTTTATACATTGTACCATTTTCAACGCTGCAATTCAATAGAAAGCCTGTGCTTCCCTGGCGCTTTTTTGCTTCTGAAAAAGCGCCAGCCGCTGCCGGATTTTTCCGCAGCGGCTGGCAAATCGCTTTGCTCAATTCCTATTATTTTTTCTGTATAGTAACCGTAGCCGTATATTTCCCGTAGGCCCAGCACCCTTCTGCATCGGTAAAGCCAATGGTTACAGGCAGTTCCACTGTGCCATAGACATCTGTCTGCCCTGTCATATCAATCGTAGCGTATACATCGTCAGAAGTCAGCGCCGAAATCTGATTTTCCGGCCCAATTGCCTGTATATGCATGGAATCTGTCAACACTGATACATCCTGTGTATCCGAAGCATTTTTGACTGTAACATTTCCGGAAGTTAGTTCCAACTGCCTCTGTGAATAATCAGATAAATCCAGCGACACTGATACCTTCCAGGTATTGCTGATATTGCGGAAGCCCGCCGGAAGCGTTACAGATGTGGTCAGTTCCGTCGTATCCAGGTTCACACTGGAAAAATCGATTGGATCGAGCGTAATCGCTGTCAGATTTTTCAATGCATCCTCCGGACCGGCAATCACAATGGTAGATGGGTCTGCTTCCATTCTGGATTTTAAGAATGATTCGGGCATATTGATTGCGCTGGGCGTAAGCGTTACTTTCTTTCTCGGAAAGACCGAAACCGTCGCATCAATTTTCTCTGTACTGAACTCCAGGTATTGGTCTTCAACTACTTTGCCATTTTCATCATAAGGAATCAGCTGACATTCGAAAACCTTTGTCCCGGTAAGGACTTCATCTGTTTTATACTCTGCTACCACCCGTGCAACCTTACTGACTGAACTTTCCGGTCCAGAAATCGTTACTGAATCTTCTGAGAGCGTAGGGGTGTTATAAAAATACTGGTCGTTAAATCCATACGAAATATCGCTTTCCACATCCAGAATCTTTTCCTGATAACGGTCAATCAACACCGTTACTTCTGTGGGATATACCGATACCAGCTGATAATCGGCCAGCTCGTTGGTCACTTTTTTTGCTTCCAGCGGCAGCGTATATTCCGTCAGCTTTCCGCCAATTGTGCTGGCTGAGCTGGGTGAAAATTTCGCATACGCCTTAATGTCATTGGGCTGTAACCGGTTGACGACAACGCTGCTGCCCGAAACCGAAACCGTTGCAGTCGTTTCTGACTGCTGGAATACTTTCAGGTTTTCTTCCTGTGCCGCAGCGGAAAGTTCGATTTCGACGGGCACATCATTTATTTCACGGGGACGTTCGGTTGTATTGGTAAAGCCCATAATAAACCAGATCA
>DVIY01000121.1 GCA_018710915.1 Candidatus Gallacutalibacter pullistercoris | reverse complement strand
ACCCCTCGCCAAAGGGACTAAGTCCCTTTGGAATCCGTATAGTCGCGAGGAAGCATACTCTATTTTTCAGCTTTCTCCTCGCGAACAATTTATCCTTTGTAAACAAATTATTCCACGGTTACGGATTTTGCCAGGTTCCGCGGTTTATCGATATCACAGCCCTTCATGGCTGCGACGTAATAGGCAAACAGCTGCAAGGGCACCACCATCAACGAGGGCTGCATCATGGCATTGGTAGCGGGCAGGTAAAACACGAAATCCGTTTCCTTTTCGATCTCCGTCTTTCCCTCTACCGTCAACCCCAGCACATAGGCGCCCCGGGCTTTGACTTCTTTCACATTGCTCATGGTTTTATCAAACAGCGGCAGATAGCTGGCCAGCGCCACTACCAGCGTGCCGTCCTCCACCAGAGAAATAGTGCCATGTTTCAACTCACCCGCTGCATAAGCCTCCGAGTGGATATAGGAAATCTCTTTCAGCTTCAAAGAGCCTTCCAGCGACAAAGCATAGTCGATATTCCGCCCGATAAAGAAAATATCCTTGGCGTTGAAGTTCCGGGAAGCAAAATACTGGATATGCTCCCGGTTTTGCAGCACCGCTTCAATCTGCTCGGGCAGCTTCTGCAAATCATCCAGATAACTTGCATATTCTTCGGGCGAAATGGTACCCAGCAAATCGGCCAGATACAGCGCCAGCAGGTACACCACCGCCAGCTGGGTGCTGTAGGCCTTGGTGGTAGCCACGGCGATTTCCGGGCCAGCCCAGGTATACAGTACATCGTCGGACTCATTGGCAATGGAGCTGCCCACCACGTTGACGATAGAAAGCGTTCTCGCTCCCAGCCGTTTGGCCTCCCGCATGGCGGCCAGCGTGTCGGCGGTCTCGCCGGACTGGCTGATAATCAGCACCAATACTTTCTCGTCAATAATGGGATGGCGGTACCGGAACTCCGACGCCACGTCCACCTCTACCGGAATCCGGGTGAGCTGTTCCAGCGCGTACTTTGCCACAACGCCCACATGATAGGCGGAACCACAGGCCACGATGACGATACGGCGGAAGCCCTCCACCTGTTCCCGGGTGAGGGTGATGTCGTCCAGCACGATTTTCCCGTCCCGGATACGGGGGGAAATCGTGTCCCGGATGGCCTTGGGCTGCTCCATGATTTCCTTGAACATGAAGTGCTCATAGCCGCCCTTTTCCGCTGCGGAAACGTCCCAGTCGATGTGTACCGGCTTTTTGTGCACCTCGTCACGGTCGGTATTGAACACGGTCACCCCGCTGCGGGTCAGGCGCACAATCTCGTTGTCGTTCAGCCGGTAGATTTCCCGGGTTTTCGCCAGAATGGCGGGCACGTCAGAGGCGATGAAGTTTTCCTCCTGCCCCAGTCCCACAATCAGCGGGCTGTCTTTGCGAACGGCGTACAGTTCGTCGGGGGAATCCTGGCAGATGACCCCAAGCGCATAGGAGCCTTCTACCTTGTGGATGACCCGGATCATGGCTTCCAGAATATCGCACTGATATTTTTTATAGTAGTATTCCAGCAGCTGGGCCACTACCTCGGTGTCCGTTTCAGAAACAAAGGTGACGCCCCGGTCCATGAGGAAGTTTTTCAGCGTCAGGTAGTTTTCGATGATGCCGTTGTGCACCACTGCGAATTTTCCCGAATCGCTGACCTGCGGGTGGGAATTGATATCCGACGGCGCGCCGTGGGTCGCCCAACGGGTATGGCCGATACCAATGGTACCCTGAAGGCTCTTTCCCTCATCCAGCATGTCACTGAGGATTTTCAGCCGCCCCTTGGCTTTGGCAACTTCCAGCTTCTCACCGGTATACACCGCCACGCCGGCGGAATCATACCCCCGGTACTCCAGTTTTTCCAGCCCCTGCAAAAGCAGCGGCGCAGCCTGTTCTTCTCCAATATATCCGACAATTCCGCACATGGCGTCCAGCCTCCTTTATCCGGTAAAAACAGCTTTTCTTAAATGAACCGGAAAAGCGCCGGTTTGCCGGTGTTTTTGAAAATCATCGGGCAGCCGGGGCGCTTCTCCTTACAGTTTATGCGATTTTTCAGCGATAAATGATATCGTCTCGGGAAGGGCCGTTGGAAACGATGGTAATCGGCACACCCAGATGCTTTTCCGCAAACTCGATGTAGTTACGGCAGTTCTCCGGCAGGTCTTCATACTTCTTGATACCGCGGATGTCGCACTTCCAGCCGGGAAGCACTTCCAGAATGGGCTTGCAGCGCTTGAGCTTGGAAGTCACCGGGAAGTGGTCGATGCGCTGGCCATCCAGCTCATAGCCCACACATACCGGAATCTCATCCAGATAGCCCAGAGCATCCAGCACGGTGAAGGCCACGCCGGTAGCGCCCTGCACCTGGCAGCCATAGCGGGAAGCCACCAAGTCCAGCCAGCCCATACGGCGGGGACGGCCGGTAGTTGCACCGTATTCGCCGCCGTCGCCGCCTCTTCTGCGCAGCTCGTCGGCTTCTTCGCCAAAGATTTCGCTGACGAACTCACCGGCGCCCACAGCGCTGGAATAGGCCTTGACCACGGTGATGATTTCCTTAATCTCATAAGGCGGCAGACCAGCGCCCACTGCGCCGTAGCCTGCCAGCGTAGAGGAAGAAGTGACCATGGGATAGATGCCGAAATCCGGGTCTTTCAAAGAGCCCAGCTGGCCTTCCAACAAAATAGTCTTGCCTTCCTTCACAGCTTTGTGCAGCAGCTCCGTGGTGTCCGCCACATAGGGAGCCAGCAGGTCCTTATACTCCATCAGCTTGTTATATACGTCCTCGGCCTTGAGGGCGGGCTGATGGTACAGCTCGGTATACAGCACGTTTTTCAGTGCCAGCACATGGTCGATGCGCTCCATGATGCTGTCCTTATCGTCGAACAGCTCGCTGACCTGAAAACCGATTTTCGCGTACTTATCGGAATAGAAGGGCGCGATACCGGATTTGGTGGAGCCGAAGGACTTGGAAGAAAGACGGGCTTCCTCCATGGCGTCCAGCTCCTTATGGTACGGCATCACAATTTGCGCCCGGTCGGAAATGAGGATGTTGGGCTTGGGCACGCCGCGGCTTTCCAGCTCTGCCATTTCCTTGACAAAGTTTTCCACACTCAGTGCTACGCCATTACCGATAATATTAGTGATATGGCCGTGAAACACACCAGAAGGCAGCTGATGCAGAGCAAACTTACCATAGTTGTTGATGATGGTGTGTCCTGCGTTGCTGCCGCCCTGAAAGCGGATGACGATGTCCGACTGTGCGGCCATAACGTCTGTGATTTTGCCTTTTCCTTCGTCGCCCCAGCAGGCGCCGACGATTGCCTTTACCATATTGATTCACGCCTTTCTATTGGATGCTGCTGCCTGTGAATGCATTTTGTGCACGGCAGGCAGGATTTGGATTTTTTCCACATTTGAACTTTGTTCTCTATTCGCTCGCGTTGCCTTCGGCAACTCTTGCTATTTTTACGAGCTCGCTGACGCTTCGCATTGTTGGGGCTACGCGCCCCAAACCCCCGCCAAAGGGACTAAGTCCCTTTGGAATCCGTAAATTCGCTCCGCGCCTTTTTACAGATTGATCTCCGCAGTTTCAGCGGGGATATCCTCGTACTGCTTCAAAATGGGACGCACGGTCTCATTCAGGAATTCCTCGGTCTGCCAAGGTGCGCGGCCCACATATTTTTCAGGACGCACGATGTGCTCCAGCTCTTCCAGCGTTACGCCGAAAATCGGGTCAGCAGCGATACGAGCCAGCAGGTCGTTTTCGCCGCCCTCTTCCTTGACAACCTTGGAAGCAGCCATGGAGTGCACACGCACGCGCTCATGCAGTTCCTGACGGGAAGCGCCGCGCTTGGCTGCGTCCATCATGATGTTCTCGGTAGCCATAAAGGGCAGCTCACGGCGCAGGTGCTGCTCGATGACTTTGGGATATACCACCAGGCCGTCGGCCACGTTCATATACAGGTTTAAAATGCCGTCCACTGCCAGGAAAGCCTCCGGCACGCTGATGCGCTTGTTGGCGGAGTCGTCCAGGGTGCGCTCAAACCACTGGGTAGAGCTGGTCATGGCCGGGTTCAGGCTGTCGGCGATGACATAGCGGGCCAGGGAAGCAATGCGCTCGCTGCGCATGGGGTTGCGCTTATACGCCATGGCGGAAGAACCGATCTGGTTCTTCTCAAAGGGCTCTTCCACTTCCTTCAGGTGCTGGAGCAGGCGGATATCGTTGGAGAACTTGGCTGCGCTTTGGGCAATGCCGCTCAAAACAGACAGCATCTGGCTGTCCAGCTTGCGGGAATAGGTCTGGCCGGACACCGGGAAGCAGGCCTTGTAGCCCATCTTCTCTGCAATCTTGTGGTCGATGGCCTTGCACTTTTCCTGGTCGCCGTCGAACAGCTCCAGGAAGCTGGCCTGGGTGCCGGTGGTGCCCTTGGAGCCCAGGAGCTTTGCCTTGCTCAGCTGATACTCCACGTCTTCCAGATCCATCAGCAGTTCCTGAATCCACAGGGTGGCGCGCTTGCCAACAGTGGTAGGCTGTGCGGGCTGGAAGTGAGTGAAGGCCAGGGTCGGCAGATCTTTGTATTTTTCGGCAAAATCTGCCAGCACGCGGATAACCCCCACCAGCTTGCGGCGAACCACCTTCATGGCTTCGGTCATGATGATGATGTCGGTGTTGTCGCCCACATAGCAGGAAGTGGCGCCCAGATGGATGATACCGGCAGCTTTGGGGCACTGCTGGCCATAGGCATACACATGGCTCATCACATCGTGGCGAACCACCTTTTCCCGGGCCTCTGCCACTTCATAGTTGATGTCGTCAGCGTGGGCTTTCAGCTCGTCCACCTGCTCCTGTGTTACCGGCAGGCCCAGCTCCATTTCAGATTCCGCCAGGGCAATCCAGAGCTTGCGCCAAGTACGGAACTTCATGTCCGGGGAAAACAGGTATTTCATTTCCTTGTCCGCATACCGGGCGGAGAGAGGGGATTCGTAGGTATCTCTGCTCATGTAGGATACACAACCTTTCTTTTATATTCTTCCAAAATGACTTCGGGGGTACTCCGTTAAAAAACAGAAAAGCGGACACAAAGGGCTGCGATGGATTCTGTTTTCCAGAAATCAATCAACACCTCCGTATCTGCTTTTGTGTCTCGCCGTATTCACATACGACAACATATTATATCAGGTTTTGACTTCTCCGTCAAAAACAAATTCAGCGGGGCCGGTCATTTCCACTTCATTTGTCTGTTCATTCCAAAAAATTTTCAAATCTCCCCCGCGAAGATGTACCAAAACACGGCGTCCGGTGCGGCCTGTCAGGATGCAGGCTACCGCCACGGCACAGGCGCCGGTGCCGCAGGCCCAGGTTTCTCCGGAACCGCGCTCCCACACCCGCATTTCCACTTCGTCTTCACCGCACATGCGCACGAATTCAATATTCGCCCGCTCCGGGAATACCGGATGGTTTTCAAGCTCCGGCCCCACGGTCTCCAGCGGGAAATGCTCCACGTCATCCACGAAAATAACGCAGTGGGGGTTGCCCATGGAAACACAGGTGGCCATCCAGTCCTGTCCTGCCGCGGTGATGGTCTGATTTTCCACGCCGGGCAAGGTGGTGGGAATGGCCTGTGGGGTCAGGCCGGGCTGGCCCATATTCACCCGGATGCTGCGGACATGGCCGTTTTCCACATCCAGATACAGGGTCTTTACGCCGCTCTGGGTGTCGATTTTCAGCACATCCTTTTTGGCGATGCCCCGCTCATAGACATACTTGCCCACACAGCGGATGCCATTGCCGCACATTTTGGCGCGGGAACCGTCGGCGTTGTACAGATCCATTTCCGCGTCTCCGTTTTCGCTGGGCTTAATGAGGATGACCCCGTCGCCGCCGATACCGAAATGCCGGTCGCTGAGACGCACGGACAAAGCTGCCGGGTCTTTCACCTGCTCTTCAAAGCAGTTGATATAGATATAATCGTTGCCGATGCCCTGCATCTTGGTAAAGCGCATGGGATCACGCTCCTTTTGGAATCATTTTAAATGCATCTAATGGTTCTACTCCCTCTGTCACGCTAACGCGTGCCACCTTTCTCGCCTGCCGGCTCGGTCGGTGCCTTGATTGTGTGCCACCGGCACACAGCCCCCTCAAAGAGGGAGGTTTTAAGGCCCCTTCTTTGAGGGGGCTGGCGGCGCAAGCCGCCTGGAGGAGTTTCAGAAATACTAACACAGGTGCGTCCTTACAGACAAATTGAAATTTCAATGCGGTTTCGTAAGGGGCGGTTATCAACCGCCCCCCAGATTTTTACCCGGTTCACATGGGCAACAGACGCGCAATGCGCGCCCCTACAGAGAAAAATCAGAACTTGCTCAAATATTCCTTAATTTCCCACTCGGTAACAGCGGTGGCAAAGCGGTTCCACTCGTGTTCTTTTGCTTCTACATACTTGCTGAACACATGGTCGCCGAGCACTTCGTGCAGCAGCTCATCTTTCTTGAGCTCTTCCACAGCTTCTTTCAGGTTGGCAGGCAGGTTTTCGATGCCTTCTGCCAGACGGTCTTCTTCAGACATATTATAAATGTTAGCAGAAACAGCGGGCGGCGGGGTCAGGCCTTCTTTAATGCCTTCCAGACCGGCAGCCAGCAGCACAGCAAACTGGAGATACGGGTTGCCAGAGGGATCGGGGTTGCGCAACTCCACACGGGTGCCTTTGCCGCGGGTAGCGGGCACACGCACCAGAGCGCTGCGGTTGGAAGCCGTCCATGCGATGTAGCAGGGAGCTTCGTAGCCGGGAACCAGACGTTTGTAGGAGTTAACCAACGGGTTCGTCAGTGCGCAGATACCCTTGACATGCTTCATGATACCTGCGATGAACTGCATGGCGATCGTGCTCAAGCCATTGGATGACTCGGGATCGTAGAAGCAGTTTTGACCATTGTGGAACAAGGACATATTGATGTGCATACCGGAGCCACATTCACCGTACACCGGCTTGGGCATAAAGGTTGCACACAGGCCGTTAAAGCTGGCGATAGATTTTACCACCATTTTAAAGGTCATGATGTTATCGGCAGAACGGACAGCCTCATCATAACGGAAATCAATCTCGTGCTGGGCAGTAGCGCACTCGTGATGAGAAGCCTCGATCTCAAAGTCCATTTCTTCCAGATTCAGGCAGATCTCACGGCGGGTCAATTCACCCACGTCAGAGGGGCCCAGGTCAAAGTAACCGGCGGTATCGTAGGTCTCGGTTGTGGGGTGGCCGTACTCGTCGGTGTTGAACAGGAAGAACTCGCACTCGGGGCCTACATTAAAGGAAAAGCCCATTTCTTCAGCCTGACGGATGGTCTTTTTCAGAATGTAGCGGGGGTCTCCCTCGAAGGGAGTGCCGTCCGGCTTGTATACATCGCAGATCAGCCGGGCGATACGGCCATGCTTGGAGTGCCAGGGATACAGCGTGAAGGTATCCAGATCAGGACGCAGGTACATATCGGATTCTTCGATACGCACAAAGCCCTCGATAGAGGAACCGTCGAACATGCACTCGTTATCCAGCGCTTTTTTGGCCTGGCTTGTGGTGATGGCAACATTCTTCAGCGTACCAAAGATATCGGTGAACTGAAGGCGAATAAACTTTACGTCTTTTTCCTCAATAATGCGGAAAATGTCCTCTTTTGAATAATGACCCAAAATGATGACCTCCTCGATTTCTGCACTCTTGCCCATAAACAGAACCGGTTATCCTGCATCGAAAACCGCCTGCCCTACCGGAAATAATACCGGATAATACAAACCTTATTGTATTCCAATCTCGTTTGCCTTGTCAATCGATTTTCGAGGCTTTGGCCGCATTTCATTACGTATGCACAATTTTACGCACAATGGTGGGCGGAAGATACCTGTTTTGCGGAATTTGAATCTTCGCAGATGATTTCCTGCATATTTGCCGGTTTTTTTGAAGAAAACCCCTCAAAAACGACACACACACTTGTGAATCCTGCGAATATTTTGAA
>DVIY01000120.1 GCA_018710915.1 Candidatus Gallacutalibacter pullistercoris | reverse complement strand
AGTGATTCCCGCTGCAATTTCCCGGAAAGATTGGATACGCTGTCGCTCCAACCATATTCATCGTGCAGCTGGTCAACGACTTCCTGCATGGTGTAACCGGCGCGGATGATCTGCGCCTTGATTTCGTTTCGAATACTTGATTTCATGGTAATCCTCCATTTTTGCAGGTGACGCCCTTTGTCACTTGACAACTAAAACATGATTTTCTGTTGCGTCATAAAAAGAACCGGCTACGCTGGGGAGCACACTGGCTTTGGTCAATGGTGAAATTTGTGCAAATGCTGTTTTGCGATAGAAATGGCTTCCTGCGTATCGTTGGTCAACGGCGGAATATTCAACTTCGCGAAAATGTGGGGTTTTTCATCGTTCGGGCTGTATCTGCGCGAGATAGTGCAGCGTGTGCACAGTTCCACGAGTCGCTATTTGATGAACTGTGTGCAGATAACAGAGAAACATTTCGCCGTTTTGAGATTGCTTCAAAAGATACCTGCAAAATCACCTCTTTTGCTGACCGCTTTAGGTGTGGTCAAAATGACCCCACCTACTTCGTCCTGCTAAAGTGGTCGGGTTCAAAATGACACCAACCACTTCACATCACAAAACCGAGAATATTTACATGGTTCTGGTCGTACCCAAAATGGGCACGACCACTTTATCCGCATGAAGCGCCTCTAATATATGAGGTAACAGGGTGAATCGCTGCGTACATACGTACCGGCGACCAGAGCGAAAATCAATCCCGCCAGTCTTCCGGTACGTACGTACACTGTGAAGCGTCCGTAAACTCGTTTATATGCGGCCTTGCCACCGCCTCAATGCCCATAAAGCCCCACACCCGGCGTCCTGCCGAATTGGTGATCGTGTTGCAGTGTTCCAGATTGTACTTGCCGCAGGCTGCCACCAGCGCATCGCTGAAGCTGCGGCGTTTAAGAGCAGTCAGACTATTTTCCTCACACCACATCCGATAAATGTCGTAGCAATCCTTTGAGCTGATGGACGCATCCGCTTTCAGCCGGATGTAGCCCTCGGATTCCAGAAAGTCAAACACATTGTTGTTGTCCCGCTTAACGGCCTCCCGGTTCTCTTTGGTGCGCTGACTTTCGGTGAACTTGAAGTTGTTTGCCACCAGCCGCTGCAGTCCCGCAAAGGCCCAGAGGAATATGCCCTCGATTTCTGCCTTCATCTTTTCGGAAAGGTCGGGATCATCCACGCGGTCAACAGGTTTCTCTTTGGTGGTCAAAATCAACTGCCGCCGATAGAAGCCGTCGCTTCGGTCAAAGAGGGCCTGCAAGTCGCCGTTGCTGAATGCCAGCAAGCGGGAAGACATCCACCCCTGATAACTCTGCTTGCCCTTGCGCTCCAAATCCATCTTACCCTGCGCGGTGACGATGGATTTAACGTAGTTGGTCTGCCGCAGCGCCTCCATCCGCATATCGTCATCGACACACAGCAGAATGTGTTCCAGATCAGCGCGGGCGAAACGGTTCTCGGAAATTTTGCCGATGCTGCCATCTTTCATATTGCTGCCGAACAAGGCGGACAGCACCGCGCCGATCTGGCTCTTGCCCTCGCCGCCGCTGCCTTTGATAACCATCATCCGCTGGCCTTTGTTGCTGGGGATCAGGCAGTAGCCGATATATTCCTGCAAAGTCGGAATGTCCTCCGGGTAAAGCAGCCCATCCAAAAACGCCAGCCAGCGGGCTGGTGTGGGAGCACCGGGATTGTAGGCCACCGGCAGACGACAGCGAACAATCTCCGGCTTGCCCTCCGTAAAGGAGCCATCCAGCATTAGCGTCCCATTTGCCAGATGAATCCGGTCTGCCTCCGGCGGGAAGTCCTCCAGCAGTGCAGCCAGCTTCATCAGCTCTACAATGTTGCTGATCTTGCGTGGGATATTGCTCACCGCGCAGCAGCGCAGTTCGTCAAAGATTTCGCTGCGCAGCGGCAGATCATCAGTCACACGGCCATCGGGCGTGAAAAAAGCCCCGTTTGTGTAGATGATCTTGTGTCTGCTGAGAAAATCATCACAAAACAGGGCTTCGTTGGTGCTCTTGCCGTCAAACCAGATGGGCTGGTTGGCCTCACGCGATTGCTCGTTCTTCGCCACGATGCTGCACCTCCTTTTCCAGACGTTTCAGCCGCTGCTCCAGTGCGGCGATGGTTCCGTCCTTCAGGAGCATATCCACCGCATTCACGCGCTGCTCCAGTTCCGCAAACATGAGCACGTCCAACAAATGATCTATATACTCGATCATATGACACGCCTCCACAAAGCGGTCGTCCAGGTCGTCCTCCGGTGATTGCGGGGCGTACTCGATCTTCCAGTGTTCCAGCAGGTGCAGATAATCGCACAGCACCCGCTGGCAGTACATCTCCTCATCACGAAAGGCCCGCGCCAGCGGATAGGGCTTTTTCAAGGCCATCGCTGCCGGGGGCTTGTCTGGGTCGAGGCCGAAGTCATAGGCCAGCTTCTTTGCGGCCTCGTAGCTGCTCAGGCCAAATAGCCGTGCCACAAAGTCAATTACGTCCCCGGTGGCCCCGCAGCCAAAGCAGTAGAAATAATCCCTGTTCAGCTTCATGCTGGGGTGCCGGTCATCGTGGAAGGGACAGCAGATCATGTCGCCCCGGTTGACCTTGCATCCGTAGTGCTCGGCGGCCTGCTTCACAGTAACAGCAGATTTTACAGTTTCAAACAAATTCATAGGCTTTGCCCTCCATCATTTATTGACGGTATCTGCCCGTCTGCCTGAATATACGGGGAAAAAGCCTATAGACCGAAAAATCCGCTAAAAGTGCAAGAAACGAAAAAACGCCGCCCTGAAATCTTGCAAAAATGCAAGACCTCAGAGCGGCGAAGCCAGCGGAAAACATTTGCCCGCGCTGGTTTTATAAGTTATAATGGTTAAAGAGAATTTTCAGAAAAGAGGTGCGTCACATGGAGGGAGCCTATCTGCCTGGCAATATCCGGCAGCGGATGCAGGAGCTTATGAAGGAACATAAAATTACCCAGGCACAGCTGGCGACCCGCATCGGCAGCACCGAGAGCGCCATCAGCCGGTTTGTCAGCGGTAAAACCGATAAGATCAGCACAGAACATTTGCTCCGCATTGCGAAAGTGTTTGAAGTCTCCACAGATTTCCTGCTGGGGGAAGTCAACACGCCCGACCGGACAAATTTTGATATTGAAGAACTGGGCCTGTCGGTGCAGGCGGCGCGGAATCTGTACACCGGAAAAGCCAATGCAGAGATCGTCAACCGCCTTTTGGAAAGCCCTCGCTTTGCAGAAGTCACCTATATGATTGAGCAATATTTTGACGATACGCTGGCCGCCGGTTTCGCCGGACAGAACCAGATGCTTACTACTCTCAGCGCCATGCTGCGCCGAAACAATAAAACAGACGCTGCGGTGCAGGCGGCCAGAACTGTCAACCGGCAGAAAGTTCCCGTATATCAGGCAGACCTGACGATGATACAGAACACATTTATGGCGGCGCTGCGGGAAGTGAAGAAAGAGATCGGCAACGATTTCACAGCAGCGCAGTCCTTGACCAAGGGCATCACTCAGCAGATGTTTACCGAACTCACCAAAGGGGCGGATGTTCATACTCCGACCATCACGCCCGAAATGATTTCCGCCGCCGTCACCCAGAGCGCAGCGGGGATGGACGGTGTGCAAAAGGAAGCATTAGACAAGTTCGGTCAGGCGCTGACGGAATTTCTCCAATCCACCTTAGACCACGCGCAGGAGAAGCAAAATGCCGACCCGGAGCAATGAGCAGCTGTGCAGACTGGCACAGAAAGGGGATACGGCTGCCCGTGACATTCTGCTGGAAAAGAATCTGGGATTCATCCGAAAAATTGCGCTGGAGCAATACCGAAACATGGGGCTGGATGAAAATGATATTGGAATTGATTTGGATGATTTGATGCAGGAGGGAAGTATCGGCCTGCTGAACACGATCCCTTTGTTTGATGCCGGACGGGGCATGAAATTTCTGACCTATGCAGCACCGGCGCTCCGCAACGCCATGACGGACTGCATCCGCGCCGCCCTCGGTTTATTTGAGCAACGGATGGTGGATAAGAAAGACGGCCCCGGCTTCCAGAGAGTATATCTGGATGACGTTCTCTCAGAGGATGAACGGATGCTGCGGATCGAAGCCATAGCCGACCCTCACACCCAAACGCCGGAGCAAATCTATATCCAAAAAGAGCAGCTGATAGAATTGTATGCGGCGCTGGACAAGCTGACGGCCAGAGAGCAGACCTATCTGCTGTACCGCTATGGTTTTACCGATGGAATCGAGCACCCGCTGATCGGCGCGGCGCTCCATTTCCATCTCAGCGAGAGCTGGACAAA
>DVIY01000119.1 GCA_018710915.1 Candidatus Gallacutalibacter pullistercoris | reverse complement strand
CGATGACGACGACGATGACGACGACGACGATCGTGACTGACAGCATACATTTCTGCTGAAACCAAAGAACAGGTAAAACAAAGGGCCGGAGGAAAATTCCTCCGGCCCTTTACTTTGAAAGGTTCGATTATTCTTTGACTGCGCCCAGCGTAATGCCGTTGACGAAGTACTTTTGCAGGAAGGGGTAGATTACCAGCATGGGAACCATGGCGATAAACACTTTGGCGGCTTCCAATGCCTTGTTGGAGTTCTGGTTCAACTGCTGATACTGTTCAGCCGTCAGCGTAACACCAACCGGAATCTGCACCACGATCTGCTTGATGTAGGTTTGCAGCGGATAATTTTCGGCCTTCTGCATCAGAACCAGGCCCTGGAAGAACTCGTTCCAGTAGCCAACCGAGGTAAACAGCACCACAGTCGCAATAACAGGAACCGAGCAGGGAACCACGATCTGCCACAAAATACGCCACGGGCCGGCGCCGTCAATAGCGGCCGCCTCTTCCAGGTCGCTGGGCAGGTTGCGGAAGAAGTTCATCAGCAGGATGACATTGAACACAGGCACACTGCCGGCCAGGACCAACGCTGCCATGGTATCGAGCATGCCATAGTTTTTGACAGTAATAAACCACGGGATGGTACCGCCGTTGAACAGCATGCAGAAAATCAGCAGCCACATAAAGGCGTTGCGGGGCTTATACTCGCGCTTATTCTTGGAAAGCGGATAGGCCATCATGATGATAACCACCATGGTAAACACGGTTCCGTAGACCACGCGCTGTACAGAAACCAGGAATGCCTTCCAGAATGCATCGTCACCCATTACAAAGTCATATGCCTGCCAGTTGGCTTCGGGGTCATTCTTATAGGAGTCGCCGTTGCCATAGCCCAAGCTCCACCAGGGACCCATAAAGATACCGCAGGTGCCGCCCTTCACGCCAGCAGCTTCGTCGCCGTTGGTGGAAACGCCCAGCTCGGGGTTAATCAGGCCGTCATCATACCATTTGGCCAGCAGTTCCAGTGTATCTCTGGTTTCCTGGGTATTGGTACCATAATAGATTTTTCCTTCTCCATCTTCCAGGAAGAAGCCGGGATAGGAATCCATTGCCTGGAACACAGCGTCAAAGCCGCAGCTCTTGTTGCCGGACTCCAGGAAGTTTGCATAAGCTCTTACGCCCTGGCCAACGCCAGCGATTGCATAGTTGGGGCTCAAGCCCTTCTCCATGAAGGTACGGGCTGCATTTTCGAGGTCAGCAACGGTCTTGGGAACTTCCAGTCCGCATTCATCCAGCCAGTCCTGACGGATGAAATAGATATAGATACCGTCGGTCTCAACGGAAACGTTGGGCAGGCCGACAAAGGTTCCCTGATAAGTGCCGTTCTCATAGGAACGTCCGTCGGTACTCTCCATGATCTGCTTTACCTGCTTGGAAGCATACTCGTTGAAAGCAGGATACAGGTCAGCCAGCAGCTCAGATTCGGCTGCTTTTACCATGTAGTTACGGTTGGGGACAACCAGTGCGTCGGGCAGAGAAGCCGCGGCAATCTGGGTAGAGATTTTCTGCTGGTAGTCAGCCGTAGAACCAGCGGTCCATTCGGTCTTAAACTTAATGTTGAAGGTCTCTTCGAGATAACGGGTATACTGGTTGTTGTCGGCTGCATCGCCGGAGGGGAGGGTGGTATCGGCGGGGTCTACCTGGCGGGCGAAAGTAACGGTAACCGGCTCGTCAAACTTGGAGAAAGCGCGATCATCGGTCTCGCCTGCGGGGGCATCGTCGCCTACCTCAGAAGAGGGGGTCCACTCCTGGGTTTCGCTGGTGTCTCCACCACCGCTATTACCGTCATCGTTATTGCCGCCTGTGCTGCCCGAACTGTCGCCGGAGCCGCCACAGGCGGCGGTTTGTATGAAATGTAAAAAAGCTCATGGTAAAACGATGTATTTTATAAATATAAATACTTCACAATTATTTCATATTTTAAAACAACCAAAAACAAAATGATAAACTCTTATTTTTTGTGCAAACGACACTTAGGGCATTTGCCATAAATCGTAAGATGATGGCGGTCAATCAGGAACCCCGTCTGTTTTTCCAGCTTTGATTCCACTTCGGAAAGGGGACATTCCAGCAGCCTGACACGCTGGTGGCACTGTGTACAAATCAGATAATGGCCGTGTTCCTCTCGTCCGCAATAAAGAAAAACCCCTTCCGGGGATGCTTCCTTCTCAACCAGGCCATCTTCCGCAAGCTTTTCAAGGTTGCGGTACACCGTAGAAAGCGCCAATGTAGGGAAGCGCCCCTGCAAACGCTCAAAAATCTCTTCGGCAGATACCGGCCCGCCGGCTGCTATGACCTGTTCCAGGATGGCAGCGCGGCGCTGTGTATTTTTCATGAGCAGCCTCTCCTTTCCGGCCTTCCTTTTCCTTCATTATATCGTTTCCAGGATAAAAAGCAAGTTTCCAGTACTATCGTCCCTCTTTTTAAAAAGTATCCTGCAAAAAAGGCTCGTCTTTTTTAAAAAAATATGCGATAATAGAGACAATTATTGGGAAGGATTACCGCTGCGGGAATTCCCGCAGCCCAACGAAAGGAGCCTTCGATTTATGAAGCAGAAAAACGATATCCAGCGGATTATCCTGGTGCTGGTTGGTGCGTTCATCATGGCCATGAACATCAAGGTGTTTGTGCGTGCAGGCGACATGTTCCCGGGCGGTTTTAATGGCCTGACACTGCTCATCCAGCGCACCGCTTCACAGTATTTCCATGTAGAACTCCCCTTCTCGGTCATCAACCTGCTGCTCAACGCTGTGCCGGCTGCTGTCAGCTTCAGGTACATCGGAAAAAAGTTTACCCTTTATTCCGGGCTGATGATCGTCACCACCAGCTTACTGACCGACCTGCTGCCCAGTTTGGAGATCACCTCTGACCCGCTGCTCATCAGTGTTTTCGGCGGCATCATCAACGGCTGCGCGATCTGCCTGTGCCTGTTTGCCAACGCTACCAGCGGCGGTACCGATTTCATCGCCATTTTCTTCTCCGAGCGCAAGGGCATCGATACCTGGAACTACATCTTTATGGGCAACGTGGCCATGCTGATTATCGCCGGCCTGCTGTTCGGCTGGGAAAAATCGCTGTACTCCATCATCTTCCAGTTTGCCAACACACAAATCCTGCATATGCTGTACAAGCGCTACCAGAAGCAGACCCTGCTCATCATCACCGACCACCCCAATCAGGTATACAAAACCATCCGCAACAACACCAACCACGACGCCACACACTTCCGCGGCGTCGGCTGCTATGAAGGGCAGGAAAAGCACCTGCTGTATTCCGTTGTTTCCGCAGAAGAAGCCAAGCGCACCATCGACGGCATCCGTCAGGTAGACCCCACAGCCTTCATCAACTGCCTGAACACCGAACAGATTACCGGCCGTTTCTACAACCGGCCGCACGATTGATTCAGCCGTTTTTTCCCAGCAGGAATCCTGCCAGTTCTTTCATGTTATGCACCCGGAACGCCGTGTCGAACGAGGCATAGTCGTCCATCGGGTCAAACAGGCAGCCGGCCATCCCGGCATTTTTCCCCGCCAGCAAATCGATATCGCGGTCGCCGAGCATCACGGCTTCCGGCGCAGCAAAAGAAAACGCCTGCATCAGGTGCAGCAAGGCATCCGGTGCGGGTTTGGAGGGGAACCCATCCTCTGCGGTAACGCCTCCGGCGAAAAAGGGCGCGAACCCATGGCGTTGCAGCATGGTTTCCGAGACGGAATCGCGGTGGGTATAGAGCAAATTCATCCCGCCGGCCTCTGTGATATCCCGGCACAGCTCCAGCGCGCCGTCATAGGGGGGAAGGTCATCGGAAAGCAGCTTTTCCCGGCGCCGGAATTCGCTCCCCAGCTCTTCACCCAGCGAAAAATGCTCACGATAAAAATTCAGAGCCGTACTCACCGACTGTTTCATCAGGCGGCGGACTTCTTCAAAGGGGCGGGGCTGGCCGAGCGCTTGCAGCGCCTCCATCATCGCACGGTTCATAACCGGATAGCTATCGAAAAGGGTTCCGTCAAAATCCCAGATACATACACGAAATCGCAGGGAATCGGACTTCATGGCGGGTTTCCTCCTTTTACAAAATTCTTTTATAATAAAACAAAAGGCAGGCTCTGGTTTCGGGGCCTGCCTTTATCATAGCACAAATCTGTTTTCACGTCACTCCTGCCATACATCGAAGCCTGCGTGTACGCCTGCCAGCAGAAGCAGCTCTTCCGGAGCAGCAATCACATGGCATGCGCCGGCGTTTTCCAGCTCTTCCCGGTCCCGGAATCCCCACAGGACGCCTACGGTTTCCATCCCGGCGTTTTTTCCGGTCTGCATATCCACCCAGGTGTCGCCGATATACAGACATTCTTCCGGCTTTACGCCCAGCTGCTCTGCCAGCAGCAGCGCACCGTCCGGGGCGGGCTTGAGGGGTGTTTCGGGGCGTTGGCCGCGTACCGCATCAAACAGCCCAGGATAGAGAAGCGCGGCGACCTTGCAGGTCATATCGTCAGGCTTGTTGGAGAACACTGCAATCCGGACCCCCTGTTCCTTCAGCGTGCGCAGCACAGCGCCCATACCGGGGTATTCCGTTACCAGATGCATGGGGTCGGCTTCATATGCGCGGTCATATACCTGGCGCAGCCGGGCTACCTCTTCTTCGGTAAACTCCCCAGCCACGGTTTTCAGCATCCGGCGCATCAGGGTATCGGCGCCGTTGCCCACCAGGGTGCGGTAAGCGGGAATCCCGATTTCCGGATAGCCGCACTGGCGCAGGGCGCCGTTGGCAAAGCCGGCGATAGAGGCCAGCGTGTCGGCCACGGTTCCATCCATATCAAAAATACAAGCTCGAATCATTGAGAAATCCTTCCTTTCAGGCAATTGCATATGCGGCAAAACCCGCAAACAAAAAACCGGCATTTTCATGCCGGTTTTATTATATACGCTCATCCTTTTGTTTTCAATTCCCGTTTTCCCCACCGCTGTGTTCCTCTTTAAGCGGCTTTTCTATTTCATCATCTTCATCATCCAAATCACTCTGTTCAACCAGGTCTTCCACGTCATACTGCCAATCATCGTCATCGTCATCGTCTTCGTCATCCAGCTCTTCTTCCTGCGATTGTACTTTGGCAATGGCGCGCTGCATCAATTCATCGCTGCGGTCCTCTTCGTCATCTTCAATCTGCTTGGTGAAAACGATATCCCAGCCGCCAAGGTAAAAGCTGTATGCTCCCGGCTTGTTAATAGCAGGTATCACTCTGGGCATACAGCTCTTTATGGTATACCCTTCGTTCAAAAATTCGGACACGATGGTCTCGATTCGCACCGTCTCTTCTATATGGAGAAAGTCGCGGTTGACAAGCTGCTTCTGTTTGCCATCGTTGATAGAAAAGAACTTGACAATAGTCTTCATCTGATACATTCCCCTTTTCGTCTTTCACAAGTGGTTTCCTTTTCGGTCCAATCAAGCTGTGTTAAGGGTAAAAAATGCAGATTGAAAGAGTGGCAGCCATTCAGTTCCTCCTTCCATATGATCCTAATGGGCAATGAGAGTGGTTTTTATTATATCTCGTTCAAATTGAAAATTCAATATTAAAATTGCAGTTTTTATATTGAATTTTATGTAATCTTACAAAACGTGAGTTAATAAAGAGCTTTTGGCTGCCAGACAACAGGAACCGGCGGCAGGAAATACGCTTCCTGCCGCCGGGCCTCATACTGTGTTTTCATTTTTGCCTGGGGACATCTTCCCGGAGGATTTTTTCAATCCCCTCGGAGACCTGCCGGTATTCTTCCCGGACTTCCAAAAAATACGCTCTCCCGGCGTCTGTAATCGAATAGTACTTCCGGATTCTCTGCTGGTTCGGAGAAAATTCCGTTTCTGAAGAAACATATCCGTTCTTTTCCAGTCGATACAGTGTGGGATACAACGAGCCTTCCTGCAGGGTGAACAAGCCCCCGCTGCGGGTGGAAATCTCCTGCGCAATCTGGTATCCGTATTTCCGGCCGCTGCGAAGAAGGTGCAGCACCACCAACTCGGCGGTCCCCTTTTTCATACTGTCGCGAATCGCCAAAGTAACCCCCTCACCTTCTTGGTGGATTGATTCCCTGACCTTATTATAATACAAAATATTCGTTTTGTCTATTTTTTCTTAATTTTTTCATTCAAGTATGTTGAATATGCATATGAAACCTAAATATAAAGATATCAAAAAACACGACAAAAGCTCATAAATTTTCACGACAGAAAAGAAGCTTTATCCAAAAATCAGAGGAATTGCCGGGAAAAAATGACGAAAAAACTCGAACCAGTCCCCTTAAATACTGATGATTCCAAACGCATTCAAAACCGAGCTGACCAGGATTACCAGCAGCCCCACCGGCACCAGATACCGCACAAAGAAGCGATAGGCGCGCTCGCGTTTGAACGGGGAAGAGATGCGGACTTCTTCTGAAATTTTATCGAGCCCGACCGCTTTAATCACCAAAACACAAATGAAGATTGCTGCAATGGGCATCATCACCGAGTTGGTGATAAAATCAAAGAAGTCGAGGATGCTCATGCCCAGCGGCGCAATAAAATCCCAGATGCCAAAGCCCAGCGAACAGGGCACACCCAGCAGCACAATTTCGCCCATCATCAGCACGCAGCATTTTTTGCGGCTCCAGCCAAGGCGCTCTTCCATCGTAGAAACACAGGTCTCCATCAGCGAAATCGAGGAAGTCAGCGCAGCCACCAGCACCAGCAGGAAGAATACCGCGCCGATTGCCTGGCCCATGCCCATGCTTTCAAACACCTTGGGGATGGTGATGAACATCAATGAGGGGCCTGCATTCAGGGCGCCCTGGTCCCCGCCAGAAAAAGCAAACACAGCCGGAATAATCATCAGGCCAGCCAGGATGGCTACCAGGGTATCGACAATCTCCACCTGCTTGATGGAGGATTCCATATCTACTTCCTTCTTCATATAAGAGCCGTAGGTAATCAGGATACCCATTGCGATGGACAGGGAATAGAACATCTGTCCCACAGCCGCCACCACCGTCATGATGGAAAACTTCGAAAAATCGGGGATAAGATAATAGGCAACGCCTTCCAGCGCGCCGGGGCGCGTAACAGAATACACGCAGATAATGAGCGCCAGGCCAATCAATACCGGCATCAGCACCTTGCTGATACGCTCAATGCCTTTTTCCACACCAAAGATCACTACCATAAAGGTCAGCAGCACAAACAGCACCAGCCAGATCACCGGTTCCACCGGCTTTGCCACAAACCCGGTGAAGAAGGTGTCGGTAGCCATTTCTTCTACATTACCGGCAGCAAACCCCACGAGGTATTTGATAACCCAGCCGCCGATGACGCAATAATACGGCACAATCAGCATGGGGATAATCGCGCAGATCCAGCCGCCCGCTGAGAGTTTGTTTTTTGCAAAGGTTTTGAATGCACCGACCGGCCCCTTGCCGGTCATGCGGCCCAACGCTGTTTCTGAAAGGATAAGCGTAAAGCCAAAGGTGACGGCCAGCAGGATGTATACCAGCAGGAAAATACCGCCGCCGTATTTGGCCGCCAGATAGGGGAAGCGCCAGATGTTCCCCAGGCCCACCGCAGAGCCGGAAACCGCCAGCACATAGCCCAGCTTGCCGGAGAAATTCCCCCGTGCTTTCTTTTCCATGTCCCATTACTCCTTGTCCACATAAAAATTCGGCGGCAATGCCGCCGGAAAAATAGATGTATGGCTATTGTACTATACATCAGACAGGAAAGCAATTGGAAACTACACCAAAAGACATGCACTGAACAGGGGGGATTCTCCATGAATTTCAGATATACCCTTCCTGCATTTTTTATTTTCAAAATCTTTCTGTCCCTGCTGCAAAACAGGCGGCGGGGCAGAGCCGCCCAAACCCGCGTTCTGCCCCACCATCAAAAACCTGCTGGAGGGTTTATTCCTTTTCCGATAAATACACCTCTTCTGCCTCTGCCTGCAACCGCTTCAGCCGGTACAGGATCCCCTCTACCTCCTCAATCGCATCGGAGATTCCGTTAAACAAAAGCGTATATTCCCTGCTGCAGCTTTCTGTTCTTTCCATATGTGACAGCTCCTTTCATCATGCCGGCCTGTTGAAAAGTTTTGGCCGGAGGAATTATTTCCTGTATTTTTCAGAAATCAGCGGAGCGTTTCGGGGCTTTTTCGCCCGGTTCAGCTAATTTCCACCCCCACTATACCACACACCCGCGCGGAAGATTGTCGAAACAGGGGATGGTATGTGGAAATTTTTCACAAAAACTTTCCTTTCAACATTCCACGTCGTTTTGTGCAAAAGCAGGGATGTTTTTGCAACTGAAACGCAGATTCTTGCAATTGGCCTGTTTTCGTGATACAATTCCATTTGTAAACATTCTTTGAAATCATCCGTGCGCCGGTCTCCGGCTATACGGTAAAAAATGAGAGGAGCTATGACTTATGCAGTACCGCAAAATGGGAAATACCGGTGTAGAAGTTTCTGCGCTGGGTTTTGGCTGCATGCGCATGCCGGTAATGGAAGGCCAGCCCGACAGCTGCATCGACGAGGCACGTGCAATCGGCATGCTTCGCCATGCAATTGACAGCGGCGTGAACTATATCGACACCGCATATTTTTATCATCATGAGGCCAGCGAACCGCTGGTAGGCAAAGCCCTGCTGGACGGTTACCGCGAAAAGGTCAATCTGGCAACCAAAATGCCCGTATATGCTGTGGAAAAGGAAGAGGATTTTGATTTCTTCCTCAACAACCAGCTGGAGCGCCTGCAGACTGACCACATCGATTTTTACCTGATGCATGCGCTGAGCCTGAACACCTGGAAGAACAAGGTGCTGAAATTCGACTTGCTGTCGAAAGCCAAAAAGGCACGCGACGAGGGTAAAATCCGCTTTATCGGCTTCTCCTTCCACGACAACGAGGCCGCCTTTATGGAAATCCTGAACGGCTTTGACGAGTGGGATTTCTGCCAGATTCAGATGAACTATATCGACGTGGAAAACCAGGCCACCCTGCGCGGGCTGGAAGCCGCCCACCAGAAGGGTCTGGGCGTGGTCATCATGGAGCCGCTGCTGGGCGGCAAGCTGGCAAACCTCAGCCCGCAGGTCAAGAATACCCTGTGCGGCTGCCGCACGCCGGTAGAGTGGGCGCTCGACTTCCTGTGGAACCGCCCGGAGGTTTCCGTGGTTCTCAGCGGCATGGGCAGCGAAGAGATGGTACAGCAGAACCTGGAGTACGCTTCCCGTTCCTCCATCGGCATGCTGGACGAAAAGCAGCTGGAAATGCTGGCCAACACCCGCAGCGTGTATCAGAAGATGGCGCTGGTGCCGTGCACGGGCTGCGCTTACTGCATGCCATGTCCTTTCGGCCTGGATATCCCCGGCATCTACGAGGTATACAACCAGACCGTAAATGATTCCCGCGAGGAAACCGTGAAAAAGTACTATTCCATGGACAAACTGGCAGACGCCTGCCGCAAGTGCCGCAAGTGCGAGGGAATCTGCCCGCAGCATATTGAATCCAGTACGCTGATGCCGGTCATCCACGAAAAGATTTCCGCCATGAAGGCAGAGCTGGAAAAAGAATAATCCGTAAAAGGGAGAAATTATTCTATGGTAAACATAAAGGGCAAATGGGCCCTGATTACCGGCGCCAGCAGGGGCATCGGCTATTTGACCGCATTATTTATGGCACAGCAGGGCTGCAACCTGATTCTGCACAGCCGCACCCGCGGGCACTGCGAAAAGGTTTTGCAGGAAGTGCTGGCATACGGCGTAGAAGCTTATATCGTGTCGGCAGAACTTTCTGACCTGGCATCGGTCGAAGCGATGCTGCATGAAATCGACGAAAAGGGAACCCCCGTGGATATCGTGCTGAACAACGCCGGTGTGCAGATTGCCTACCGCAATGAGTACCTGCAAACCCCTGCTTCCGATTACGAAGTGAGCTTCCGCATCAACACCATCGCCCCGATGATGATCTGCTATCACTTTCTCCCGAAGATGGCGGAGAGAGGGTTCGGCAGGATTCTGAACACCACCAGCGGCATTACCCTCGACCCGCAGCAGGCTGGATATTCCGCCAGCAAAGCGGCGCTGGATAAGGTCACCATCGATCTGGGCTCCAAGTATGAGGGCACCAATGTGATGATCAACCTGACTGACCCCGGCTGGTGCCGGACGGACCTGGGCGGTGCACATGCCCCCAACGCGCCGGAAAGCGCGATTCCCGGCATTGTGGTAGGTGCGTTTGTGGACGACAGGAAGTCCGGCCGTTTCCTGAATGCGCAGTATTTCACCGGCATGACGCTGGAAGACGCGGTTGCAAAAGCAGAGCGCGAATTCGACAGCCCGTACCCCAAAGCATAATCATGCCCCATAGGCTGAACTTCTGTTCCAGCCAAACCATTTCTCACATCCCCTGGTCTTTCCTCCAAAAGGCCAGGGGATGTTTTTATCGATTTTTGCAGAAGGAAGGACAATTCCCCGCCATCTCCGGATGTAGGGGCGCATAACATACCTCCGAAAAGATGCATTGAACATGCAGTTTGCTGCTCAGTGGCGGTCGAAGGCGGCGCTGTGCGAACTGGTGACCACGGAGTAAATTGACTTGTAGCAAGCTGGCTGAAGCGCCGCGCACAAATTCCCCGCAGGGGGATTTACAAGCGCGGTGGTTCCGCACCGCTTCCTGCACCGGAACTTCGTGGGGGTTTGACAAGGGACCAAGGCGGTCCCTTTTCCGCTTCTTTGTGCCCTTTCTTCCCGCGGAAGAAAGGGTAACTGCCTGTTCAACAGAAAGTTGAAAGGATTGTAAAATCTGAACTGCTTCATCCAAACAACTTTTAATTTTTAAATTA
>DVIY01000118.1 GCA_018710915.1 Candidatus Gallacutalibacter pullistercoris | reverse complement strand
GGGCAGCGGATGGAGACCCACTCCATCCGCTGCCCGAACATCAGCCCAGTTCTTCCAGGCGATCTAGGGTTTCAATCAGCCGGACATCCCCGCCGGCAGGGGGCGTCCAATCCACGTGTACGCAGGCAGCTCCCTGCCGCTTCAAATCATCGAAAAAGTTGGGCAACCCCAAATTGATGACAGACAGGCTTCCTTCAAACAATTTCTGTTCCATAGATACTCCCTCCTTATTTGGACACGGTGAGAATGGCCAACTGTGCGGCCTGGGCGTTTGACTCCAAGACCACCACCCCCTGTCCCTCCAATAAGCTCTTTTGTGCAGAATAGTCCTGGACATCTTCGTAAGTACCGCAGATAGAGGCTACAAACACCACTTCACGTCCTTCTTCTGCCAGGACTGCCTTGGCCTGTGAGATTTCCTCTGCCACCACGGCGGCGGGGTTCTCATGGGAGCCATATCCGATTTCTACATCCAGCAAAATCACAGCAGTGGCTGGATCCAACGCTTCCTGTAACAGCCGCTCTCCTCGCAGCGAGGGCTCAATCATGGGATGTGGTTTCCCCACTGTGAAGGCGTCATCCCCCAGATCCAATACCGTGTGGCCCACAGAGGGAGCCGTTCCGTCCAGCATCAGCTTGGCATCCAGTGCAATGTTGGAGTGGACATCCCCCAATGCGTCCCCCATCAGCAACATGGACTCATAGGCCAGGGTGCCGCCGCAATATAGGCCACGAATATACCTCTGCTCAGAGGTAAGCTTATCGCGGAGAGATTCGGCCAGTTCCACCAGAGTATCATGACCCTTCAGCAGTTCTTGAGGACGACCGGTTTCAGCCAGCTCCAAAGCTTTACAGGCAGCCTGTTCCAGAGTATGGACCAGGTGCAGCCCATGGGCGTCCATATTCTTGTCACCGCCCAAGAAGCACACCACAGAGGGCTTTTCACTCTGACGAAGCTGCTTCAGCATTTGTTCCATGACAGAGGGGGCGGGCGGCTTGGAAATCACCACAATGACCTGCGTATCGGGATCATCCTGAAGGAGTTTGATACAATATCCCATCATTTTCCCGCCAATGACCTCTTTCAAATCCCGGCCGCCAGTACCCAGAGCCTGAGAAATGCCACCGCCGAAGTTGCTAATCAGGGTCATAACTTCCTGCAAATCGGTTCCAGAAGCTGCTGCCAGGCCGATATTGCCTCGGCGCAGTTTATTTGCAAACCCAAGCCCCACACCGTTGATGACCGCCGTGCCGCAGTCAGGCCCCATCATGAGCAGGCCGCGCTCCAAGGCCATCTCTTTCAAGGTATTCTCGTCTTGGCAGTTGATATTGTCACTGAAGAGAAGTACATGGCAGTTTTCCCGCAGCAGCTTTTTTACCTCGCGCACTGCGTACTTTCCTGGCAGTGATACCACTGCCAATTTGGGATCAGAAAGCCGTTCCGCTGCATCTGCCACAGTTTTGACCACTTGGGAGTCCTGCTGTTCCGTCTTTGCGCTGCGGCTGCTGAGAATCTCTCGGGCCATATTCAATGCCTCTTCAATGAGCTCCTCCGTTTCCGCTTGAATGGCAAAAACCAGGTCATTGGGGTTGGCCGCCTCTCCTTCCGGGGCCAAAAGGCCGGAAGCGCGCATGATGTCCTTGTTCATGTCGCTGCCCATCATGACTGCTACCTGTTTGGTGGAGCCGATGTGCTGGCCAACTTTGCTGGAGAGCAGCATCAACGTGGCAGAATCATAGTAGCTGTTTCGTTGTACTACCGCAGTTGCTTGATGACCCAATACTCATTTTGAAAAGTGCAAATGGGAAAACCAGAAGCGGAATGAATACTAGAATGATACTATACGGAAGTATCGAGGCGAACAACGGTAAGCCGATGATGGCAATATTGGATTTACGACCGGTAGAAGGAAAACTGATCATCAACGATATGCAGAAGGTTAACAGTGTTTATACGAAGGATAAACCGGTCGGGTCACTTATCCGTAGCGCTGTGATGTATGCAGACAAAAAAAGAACCATCCCGCTTCTTCGATCAATGGGCTTACACATAGGACCCAAAGATCTTCTGCAGAATGGCTCTATGTGTAGAATAACATATGGCTCTAAATCCGTCAAGTTGGATGGAGTTCCATTTCGGGAAGTGGTCAATCTTTCAGGAAAATCTACCGAAGAAACCCTAACCGAAACCACCGTTGGAGACGACGGAAACATCTACCTGCCCGGTGGGCCGGTGCCGGAGGCGGTGAAGCGGATGCGGGCGAAGAACCTTGACAGGGACGGAAGCGCTGCATATGATGGAGGAAATCAGAAAGGGGCGGTAGATTATGAGCAAAGGAACATTGGATCCGAAACTGAGGAAACTTATTTACGAAATGAACGGGAAGGAAGACCGGGAACCAACGCCGAAGACGGAGGAAGAAAGAGAAGCCTTTCGGAAACACTTGGAGAAGGTCAACGCAGAGGTACTCAGAAGGGTGGAGGAGAGGAAAAACTCCCGAAATGGGCGAAAGGGCACGTAGTCGAAACAACCAAGACAGAAGGAAGTAACTGGGCTAGGAATGCTGTGAGCCAGTATACAAAAGACATTTATTTTGTTAGTCATGCAGTACTCCAAGATACAAGGAAGAACCAGAGATTTGGAGTTACAACCGTTGACGGGACTGTTTTTCTGTCTGATCAAATTCCGGATCATCTTGGGACTGCCGTGGGTCACCATGAAGTTGTTCATGTAGCAAGACGCAAGCGATTTGCGCCATACTTGGATTTTCTGGCCGATACGGTATCTTGCATAGATAGGGGCGAATACAGTGCGCAGGATATGCTGGATGCTCTGGCAGATGCAAAATATGATAAACCTTTTATGGAACTCAGTGTCGATGAGGTTGAAAGTGTATATGACGAACTGAATGCATACGCATGGGGATTTCATCGGGACACTCCGGAAAGGGCCAGAGAACTGTTCAAAGGTGTTTTCAGAAATTACGATGATTACATCCATGAGTTAGATGCAATCATGGAACAAATGCGTCTGGGCAACCTTGAGAATTACCCTGTGGAGGATGTAGGAATCCTCACAGAAACCGCTGTTGGTGATGACGGAAACATCTACCTCCCTGGTGGGCCGGTGCCGGAGGCGGTGAAGCGGATGTGGGCACAGCAGGAAGATCGGAGTCAGAAAGCAGGAGGACCTGAGCGGTTTTTTGCAGATAAGACGGACGGCTTGATGAACCGGATGACACAAGAGGAAATCCGTGCCGTGCAGTCCATTGGCAGCAAGAGTATCAATGACTTTGCGGCGGAGGACTTCAAGGCCACAGAGGGCCTTGCTCGGCGGTACTGGGTGGAGATGGGGGAAAAGAGTCCTTTCTTTCGGGCCTGGTTTGGAGACTGGAGGGTCAACGATCAGACGCCGGTAGAGCGGGCTACGGAGCTTGGAAGCGACCGGGGCCAGGTGCAAAATAAAGATACTGGATGGACCGTCAACGTGTCCCGAAAGGTCTTTGAAGAAACGAAAACGCAACACAGCAGGAACACGGTCATGGCACGTCACTATCTGCCGTACATCAACGACATAGTAAAAAAAGCTGTCCTGCTGGACAGCTATACCATGGAGGTGGGAAAAGAAAAATCAGTCAATTCTTTGCTGATGCACAGTATGTACGCTGTGGCAGACATAGGGAATGGACCGGAAGTGCTCAAACTCTTTGTGGAAGAGATGAATAATCCCAACAGTTCAAACACTGGGAAGCGGGCTTATAAGCTGTTGAATATAAAACGTCAGCAGCCTGGTGTAGAAGGTTCAGGTCGAAACCCTAGCCTTATCACTCAGACTGCCGACATTAAGAGTGTAGCAGATTTGTTTGAGGCTGTCAAGCGAGCGGACAAAAACTTCAGGCCCGGGGTTTCCGGCAAGGTGGTGGACGAGGACGGACGGCCTATGGCGGTGTACCACGGAACGGACCGGGGATTCTGGAGTTTTGACCCGGAGCTGGGCGCCTACTGGTTCTCCAGGGAAATAGACTACGCCCAGGCCATGGCGGAGGAGCGGGGTGGAGACCGGGTGCTGAGTGCATACATCAGCATGAAAGACCCGATGTACGTCTCGCTCCCGACGGGACGGTTTACCGATCCGGCGGCTGAGGGGCCGTATGTCCGCAAGGCGAAGGCTGAGGGACGTGACGGTATCATCTTCCACACCGACACGGACAATCCAATGATGGCTGATACATTCTACGTCGTATTCCGCCCCGAGCAGATTAAGAGCGCCACGGACAACATTGGAACATTTGACCCCAATAATTCAGACATTCGCTACTCTATGGAAGACGAGGAAATGCTGACCGAGACGGAGGTCGGTGACGACGGAAACATCTACCTGCCCGGTGGGCCGGTGCCGGAGGCTGTAAAGCGGATGCGGGCCAAAGGCCTTGACAGGGACAGCAACGCTGCATATGATGGAGAAAATCAGAAAGGGGCGGTAGATTATGAGCAAGGGGGCATTGAATCCGGAAATGAGGAAACGGATTTACAAGCTGTACGGAATGGAAGACAAGGAACCAGTGCCGAAGACCGAAGAGGAAAGAGCGAGGTTCTGGAGGCATTTCGAGGAAACGAAAGCCGAGATACTCAGCGGAGTCAAAGCAAAAGAGAAATCCCAGAGTGGGCCAGAAGACACCTGACGAAAGAACCCAAGACTAAGGGGTGTGAGCAGGCGAAGCTTGCAGGGAGTCAGTACGTTGGAGAGGTTTATCTCGTAAAGCATGATGCGCTACAGGAGGCAAGGTCAGAAAACAATAAAGTAGTGTGGGGCATGACCGAAAATGGAACCGTGTTCCTGTCGGATCAAGTACCAGATGATATTGGAATCACAGTTGGTTATCACGAGGTCGTTCATGTAGCCAAGCAACAAGATTTTCATGCGTATACAGATTTTTTTGGAGCGAACCATTACATATGTACGGAATTCGTCCAGAGCGGAGTCTGTGTTGGACATACTGGCAGACAGTCGGTTTGACAGCAACTTTATGAATCTAAACACGGCTCAATGCAAAACTGTATATGACGAATTGAACGCTCTTGTATGTGGGTTTTACAAAG
>DVIY01000117.1 GCA_018710915.1 Candidatus Gallacutalibacter pullistercoris | reverse complement strand
AATTGCTCATATAAAGTCGACAATTATGTAATTATTATATCGCTATTTCAATCAATAAACAACTATAGAATCCTTCTCCTCTGAACAAAAAGCACGACACAGTATAAACTGCATCGTGCTTTTCTCAAAATATGTATTTTTACAGCTTCCGGTTCACATGCTGGCAGAACCGGCGGAAAGCTTCTCTTCCCTCATCGGTATCTTTATATACACCGGCATTTCCCAAAATCTCGGAGAAAATCCGGCCTACGTCCTGCTGTACCAGCTGATGGACGGCTTCCGGCGCGGGATTTTGCTCTTTCAGCTCCTGATACCAGTCGAAATGAGCCTTCATGGCGTCGGTGGAGAAGATTTCCTCTTCCTTTTCCGGGTTGCACAGGGCTTCTTCTATCAGTGCCAGTTCTTTTTTCAGACGGGCAGGCAGAATCGCAAGGCCCATGACTTCGATAAGTCCGATGTTCTCTTTCTTGATGTGGTGGTACTCAGCATGAGGATGGTACACACCCAGCGGGTGCTCCTCGGTGGTCAGGTTGTTGCGCAAAACCAGATCCAGCTCGAATTTACCGTTACGAGTGCGGCAAATGGGGGTAATGGTGTTGTGGGGGGCATCGGTGTTGGCGAAAATATTGGCAGCCTCATCCGTATATCCGCGCCACTCGCGCAGAATGACTTCTGCCAAATCGAGCATGCGCTCTTTGTCGGTTCCTGCCAGACGGATCACCGACATAGGCCAGTTCACGATACCTGCATCGATATCCTCAAACCCGCAGAATGTTAAAGCTTCACGCACCTCAGCCTTTGCCATGGGGAACTCACAGTTGCCGCCCTGGAAGTGATCGTGGCTCAGAATCGAACCGCCCACGATGGGAAGATCGGCGTTGGAGCCCACAAAATAATGCGGGAACTGGCTGACAAAATCCAGCAGGTGCGCCATGGACTCCCGATTTACCTTCATGGGGGTGTGCTTTTTATTCAGCACAATGCAGTGCTCGTTATAATACACATAGGGGGAATACTGGAGGAACCAGTCCTCGCCCAACAGCTGGATGGGGAGTATCCGGTGATTTCCCCGGGCAGCCTGAGAAAGGTTCCCTTTGAAGCCCTCGTTTTCACAGCACAGGGCACATTTGGGATAGTTGTTTTGAGGCATATTGCGGGCGGCGGCAATGGCCTTGGGGTCTTTTTCCGGTTTAGAAAGATTGATGGTAATGACCATCTCGCCATAAGGGGTCTGAGCAGTCCACAGCTCGTCCTTGGCCACACGGTCAGTGCGGATATAGTTGGAGCTGCGGCTCAGCTGATAATAGTAATCGGTAGCAGAACGGGGGTCTTCCCGATACAGGTCATAGAACCGATGGATGACCTCTGACGGGCGGGGCATCATGCAGTTCATCAGCTCGGTATCCAATACGTCCCGATACGGGGCGGTATTGCCTTCCAGACGGCCAGTCTCATAAGCCCAGTCCAGGATTGCTTCCAGAATCGGCGCGGGGCTTTCCAGCGCTTCTTCCGGTACTTCCACCGTATTGTCCCAATTTTCCAGACCCAATACCACCAGCATCCGGTTGGCGGCATAGGTGCAGTCAGCGCTTTCCAGCAGACCGTGCTGGAGGCCAAACTGCAGAAGGCGTGCGATTTCTCTGCTGATTTCTGTCATGAATAGCCCTCCTAAAAATTTTTAATATTGTATTTCTGCCAGTTCCCCGGCTTTCTTATAAATACATCCCGCAGGTACCAGCCCACGCACCATGGAAAGAGGATACACATGGCTGCCGCGCCCCACTACGGTGCCCGGATTCAAAACAGAATTACAGCCAATCTCCACATGGTCGCCCAGCATGGCGCCGAACTTTTTCAGCCCAGTGGAGACCTTTTCTTCCTCGGTGCGTACCGTGACCGGCGTTTTGTCCTGCTTCACATTGGAAGTGATGGAGCCAGCTCCCATGTGAGAACAATATCCCAAAATGGAGTCGCCCACATAGTTATAGTGAGGCACCTGTACATGGTCGAAGAGAATGACGTTTTTTAGCTCGGTGGAATTGCCTACTACGCAGTCTGCACCTACCAGTGCATTTCCGCGGATAAAAGCACCGGGCCGAACCTCGGTGTTGGGGCCGATGATACAGGGCCCACCAATGTAGCAGTTGGGGTACAGCCGTGCGCTTTTGTGAATCCATACATTCGCCCAGCGCTGCTCATATTCGTTCTCCGGCAAAGAAGCTCCCAGCCGGGTGATAAAAGAGCCGATTTCCGGCAATGCTTCCCAAGGGTAAGTGTATTTTTCCAGAAGCGGTGCGGCTGCGGTATGCTTTAAATCAAAGAGATTGCGAATCATCAGGGAATTGTTCATAACTGCTCCTTTCGGCATATTCTGCCTGTGTCTTTATTATATCGTGAGAGAAAATCTCCCGCAATGAACGGATAATGCCAATATATGCAAATTTGTCCCCAGAACATGAATCTTTTGGGAAATACAGGAACATGCCCCGGCAAAGCATGCAAAATTCTCATGAATTCAGGGCAGACGGTCCAACGCCAGGGAAAGAATTTTGGCATGGTCAAAGGCCAGGCCGTGGTTTTCCAAAATCACATAGGGGCCATCGTCTCCATTTTCCACACGCCGGACGCGTGCTGTTAAAACTTCCCCTTTTCCTGTGAGGGTCAGAGTATATTCATTTTCCCCCACACAGTTTCGCTGGATACGGAACCATCCGGCATCGTCAGCATCATCGCCCGCCTGTACCGTCAGGGCAGAGCGGTCTACGATTGCCATGTGAACCGTGCTCATCACCCAGGTACGGGGGTCTCTTCCGGGCTGGCTGTAGACAAAAAGCTGTGTTGGAATAATTCCGGTGATGCCGGTTTCTTCCTGAAGCTCCCGTGCAGCAGCCTGTCCAACTGTCTCGTTGGGGGTTACAAAGCCGCCGGGAAAAGCCCACTGCCCCAGACAGGGATGCCCGCCGCGGCGGATGAGCAGCACTTCCGGGCATGGGGAAGCCGTATTCATAATAATGACATCAGCAGCCATTGACGGACGAGGGTAATCACCGGGCTGATATTGTGCCAGAAATTCCGCTTCCGTCAGGCCGTTTCGATCTCGAAGTTCCATGAAAGCACCTCCTGCTTTATTATGGTAAAGTACTGTTTTCATAATAAACGTCCAGCCCGTCTTTGTCAATGGAGATTCTTGAAATACCCCTGCCGGTATGCTATGATAAAAACATGTTCTGAATTCAAAGGTACGTCCTGCGGAGAAAGGCAGAATTTTTGTATTTTACTGATGCAATCATATGGCTGCATCATACATTTCTGCGCCTTGGGAACTGCCGGGGCGTTTTTTGTTTTTTGGGTTTTGAAAGGATTGTGAGTTTATGGAAAACCGTGTGGCCCTAATCGGTATTGTCGTGGAAAATATGGACGCTACTGAAAAAATCAATGAATTCCTGCACCAATATGCCGCCCGTATTGTTGGGCGTATGGGTGTCCCTTACCATAAACGGGGCGTCTCCATTATCAGTGTGGTGCTGGATGCACCACAAAGCGAAATCAGCGCTCTTTCCGGCAAGCTGGGCATGCTGCCGGGCGTAAACACCAAGACCGTCTATGCCAAAGTAACGGAGGAGACCGAATGAATACTGCGCAACTGTTGGAAAAGCTGGCAGAATCACACCGGCTGCAATCATCGGAATGGGAAGCCCTGATTGCCGGGCAGACACCGGAACTGGCAGAAGAAGCCGCACGGCTGGCGCGGCTGGCGCGGGAACCCTTTTATGGAAAGAAGGTCTTTATCCGCGGGCTGATTGAATTCACCAACTTCTGCCGCAATGACTGCCTGTACTGCGGAATCCGGCGGAGCAACCGGAATGCTGCGCGTTACCGTTTGACACGCGAACAGATTCTCTCGTGCTGTGAGATTGGCTGGGAGCTTGGTTTCCGCACCTTCGTTTTGCAGGGCGGCGAAGACCCCTGGTTCACCGACGAAAAAATCTGCGAACTGGCGCGGGAAATCAAGTCCCGGTGGCCGCAATGTGCGGTGACGCTCTCTATCGGTGAAAAGGAAGAAACCAGTTACCGCGCGTTTCGGGAGGCAGGAGCAGACCGCTACCTGCTGCGCCATGAAACCGCCGACACAGACCATTACCAGCGATTGCATCCCCCGGAGCTGACTTTGGAACACCGCATGAACTGCCTGCGCACGCTGAAACGCCTGGGTTTCCAGACCGGCGCAGGATTCATGGTGGGTTCCCCCGGACAGACGCCGCAAACACTGGCAAAGGACATGCTGTTTTTGCAGGAGCTCCAGCCCGAAATGGTTGGCATCGGGCCGTTTCTGCCGCATCACGATACCCCCTTCGCCAAAGAACCCGCGGGCAATGGCGAACAAACACTGTATCTGCTTTCGCTGGTGCGCCTGATGATGCCGCAGGTACTGCTTCCCGCCACTACTGCGCTGGGAACACTACTGCCCAACGGCAGAGAACGCGGTATGCTGGCAGGCGCAAACGTCGTCATGCCCAATCTTTCTCCCGGAGATGTGCGCGACAAATACCTTCTGTATGACAACAAGCTGCATTCCGGTGACGAGGCCGCTGAAAGTGTACGCCATCTGCGCGCAAGCATGGCGGCTATCGGATATGAAGTCGTGACAGACCGCGGTGACTGTGCTGCTGTCTGCAAGGATGGGAGGGAAACTACGTGAAATATTACAGCAAAAAACAGATGCAGGGCATGGAGCAGAAAGCAGTGGAACGCGGTATTTCCATGACACAGCTGATGGAATATGCCGGCGGGGCCGCTGCAAAGTTCCTGTATGACACTTTTCCGCTGAAAGGGAAGCGGGTCGCGATTCTTTGCGGAAAGGGCAACAACGGCGGGGACGGTTATGTTGTAGCGCGCCTTTTGCGTGGCAGCGGTGCTTATATTTCCGTGATTCTGGCAGAAGGATTCCCGGCTACAGACCTCGCGCGGGAGGCATACGGCAAAATGGGGCCCGGTGTACTGGTAACAGACTGGAAACGGGAATCACGCGCTGTGCGTCAGGCCATTTCAGACGCGGATATTCTGGTAGACGGCCTGTACGGGTTCGGCTTCCGTGGTGTGATGCCTGAGTCGATGGGAAAGCTAACTGAACTGGTGAACCGAAGCTCGGCGCACGTGGTTTCACTGGACATTGCAAGCGGTGTGGAATGTGATACCGGTGCTGTACACGGCCCCTGCATCCAGGCAGACGACACAATCGCCTTTTCCGCTCCCAAACCAGCACATATTCTCTACCCGGGCCGCAACTTTTGTGGAAAGGTACATGTGATGGAGGCCGGAATTTCGCAGGAAATTCTGGGAAGAACCGTTCCGGTGCTGGAAAGCGTGGAGGAAAACTGGGTCTTTCAGCAGTTTACCCCCCGTGGCTCTGAAAGCAATAAGGGCGATTACGGCAAGCTGCTGTGTGTATGCGGCAGCGAAGGGATGGCGGGCGCTGCCATTATGTGCGCACGGGCTGCGCTGCGCTGTGGCGCAGGGCTGGTCAACGTGGCCCTTCCCCGCTCGATTTATCCCATTGCGGCTGGGCAGCTGATGGAATCTGTCTTTACGCTGCTGGACTGGCAGGATGAAACGCTGATGCCGGAAAGCCGCGAACGCCTTTTCGGCGCACTGAAAGGCGCGGCCGCGTGTGTGATTGGCTGTGGGCTGGGCACTGCTCCTGGAGTGATGGAACTGGTGCATGAACTGCTGATGCAGGCACGCTGCCCGGTTGTGCTGGATGCCGACAGCCTCAATGCCATATGCGGCCACATAGAATGGCTGCGTGAAGCAGCGGCTGACAAGCCGGTTATCATCACCCCGCACCCGGGTGAAATGGCGCGCTTGACCGGGCTTTCTATTGCAGAGATTCAGGGGAACCGTCTGGAGACTGCACGCCGCTTTGCACAGGAAACCGGGGTCATTACGGTATTGAAGGGCGCAGGCACCCTTACCGCACTGCCTGACGGCAGGACTTTTTACAATGGGACAGGCAACCCCGGCATGGCACGCGGCGGCAGCGGCGATATTCTGGCGGGAATGACCGGCTCTTTTGCTGCGCAGGGATTTGAACCCTCCGCAGCTGCACGCATGGCGGTTTTCCTGCACGGGCGTGCAGGCGACCTGTGTGCTGAAACCCTCTCCCAACAGGGGATGCTCCCGACAGATATGCTCACACGCCTGCCGGAAATTTTCCTTTCTATCGAGCGGGAACATCAGAAAAGCAACTGAAAAAATCCCCGGAAGCATGGTGGATGCCAGCTTCCGGGGATCTATTTTTTGATTTTACTTGATTTCCTCATGCAGACCGGCAATGGTCTTCATCTCGGGCAGATGAAGCTCTACTACAGGCTGTGTATTGCCGTACACCGGCTTGGGGCCGTCAACCGGTGCTGCCCAGCGGACAGCGTTGCAGATAACCTTTTGAATCTCAGGATTGTAGTACACCGGGAAAGCCTCATGGCCGGGACGGAAATAGAACACCTTGCCTCTGCCGCGATGCCAGCAGCAGCCGCTGCGGAAGACTTCTCCGCCTTCAAACCAGCTGATAAACACCTGCTCGTCGGGCTGCGGAATGTTAAAGTGCTCGCCGTACATTTCTTCATGTTCCAGAATGATCTTCTCACCCAGGCCGGCTGCGATAGGATGTCCGGGATCGACAACCCACAGGATCTCCTTCTCGCCGTCCTCACGCCATTTCAGCTCGCCGGAATTGGTGCCGCAGACCTTCTGGAAAATCTTGGAGGCGTGGCCGGAATGCAGTACAATCAGCCCCATGCCGTCCAGTACACGCTTGTGTACACGGTTCACAATTTCATCTTCTACTTTGTGGTGTGCCATGTGTCCCCACCAGATCAGCACATCTGTCTGATCAAGCACCTCCTGTGCCAGCCCATGCTCCGGCTGTACCAGTGTAGCGGTTTTTACTTCGAATCCCTCTTTTTCCAGGAATTCTGCGATGCATCCGTGAATCCCTTTAGGATACACTGCTGCAATCTCCTCAAACTGAAC
>DVIY01000116.1 GCA_018710915.1 Candidatus Gallacutalibacter pullistercoris | reverse complement strand
TCGTCGGTTCGAGCCCGATCCGGGTCGCCATTATGCCTCTGTAGCTCAGTTGGTAGAGCAGGGGACTGAAAATCCCCGTGTCATTGGTTCGATTCCGATCGGAGGCACCATCTGCGGACGTAGCTCATCTGGTAGAGCGCCACCTTGCCAAGGTGGAGGTAGCGAGTTCGAGCCTCGTCGTCCGCTCCAGTATGGCGACATAGCCAAGTGGTAAGGCATGGGTCTGCAAAACCCTGATTCCCCAGTTCGAATCTGGGTGTCGCCTCCAAAAAATCCCGATTGCTTATGCAGTCGGGATTTTTTTGTTATCTGCAAAACAGGAGGGCGTACAATGGAAAAGAAAAATAAATTGCTGCTTTTGGCTTTGCAATATGAAAAAGGGCATAGCCGGAGAAGCCGCCACATCTTGTCGGTGCTGGGGCTGTGTGAATTGATTGCCGATGGAGAGAGTTTATCACAGGAAGCGCGGGAGATAATTTTTGCCGCCGCCATTCTCCACGATATCCCCATCCGGTATTGTAAAGAAGCCTATGGTGATGCCTGTCAGGAAAACCAGCGCCGGGAAGCGGGGAAGCTGGTGCCGGAATTTTTGCAAAAAGCGGGATATCCACCGGAAGCAGCCGAAAAGGTACTGCCGCTGGTGCTTGGCCACCACTGTTATGAAGAAACCATTGATTCTCTGCTGCAAATCCTCATGGAAGCTGACCTGCTGATAAACTTTTTGGAAGGCGAACCGGTTTCCCCAGACTTTGCCCGGCGTTTTTTCAAAACAAAGGCAGGAAAAGAATTGCTGGAAGCTATTTTTTCTGAATAAGGGGGAGAGAAGATGCCTGTACAATGGGAAAAAGAATTTGGCTCCCAGCATTTCATTACATTGGAAAATGAGGTGCGGCCCTATTTCGCGCTGGAGAAGATGGCGAGCCGATGGGAAAATCAGGTATTTTACAGCAAGACCAATTTGTGGCGGAAGCGCACGGAGCTGTTTTTTGACGGGGATATCATTCGGAAAGTGATTGAAGAGGAAAAAAAGTTGAGCGCCAATGGGGAGATTTACCAGCAAAGCTATCGGGAATACGATACCTGCCTGCAAACCCGGGAAAGAAAGCTGCTGCTGCCCCTGACCAAACGGGGAAAACCCAAGCCCCTGACGGCCTCCGCAGTGGGGAATATCACGCCCTTTGGCTGTACCTTTTTGCTGGAGATGGAAAAGGGGAGGGGAACCACCCTGTATGCCGGTAACTTTCGCGGCAATCAGCAGCTGCCGGTAGGCGAAGCGGAAAAAATAGCAGCCATTCAAAACGATTCCGATTTTCAAAAATTTGCAAAATGGTATATAGCAACCTGTCCCGATGATTATTTCGCAAAAGTGGAGCGAGTGAAAAACAGTGTTCATCAAACCGTGAAGTACCGGACCGGCGATATTTTCCGGGTGGAATATGACCGGTTTTCTTATTGTTATGGGCTGGTAACAGGGGAAGTTCGGAAGATTCTGAAATGGAAAGAGCTTCCCGAGGAGCACAGCCTGCGCTCACTGATGACCGTTCCCGTGATGGTCCGGTTTTATCTTCTGATAACGGAAAAGGCCAATATGTCACCGGAAGAATTGTCCGGCTATGCGCTGGGGCGGGTAAAAATTTGCAGTGATAACGATTTGATCTGGGGCACGCATCCCATTGTCGGTCATCGGACGCTCACTGCGGAAGAGATAGAATTTCCGCTGGTGTGCAGCCGGATGCTTTCGGACCGGGGGAACATGACCCTGTTGGGACAGGATTCCCTGATCCACGACGGGCTGATTTCGGCACCGGAGCCGGATTATTATGTGGAGTGGGGAACCGCCCAGACCGTGCTGCCGTATGGGAAGCTTTCTTCCACGCTGAAAGACTGGCTGAAATCCTATTCCTGTCCATGGGGTGGGGTGCAAATGGGTATTTTCCCGGATGAGGAAACGTGTTCGGAGGAAGAAAAAGCGGAGTGGATTTCATACCGGAACAACCTGCAAATTCCTCAAAACCGGCCAATGATGCAGGAACTGTTTCGCTGTCTGGGGCTGCCCGATACGGCTGAATTTGATGATTTTGCGGAGGCTTTCGGCGGACTGACCATAGAAGAGCTGGCAAAGCGGCTGAATGCTGAGTAAAAGACAGTTCTTTTCTAAAAAAACTGTTGGAATCTTTTCTGTTTTCAATGTTTTGTGCTATTATGGAATACAGATTGGCGTAACTTGCATAATGCTTTCATAAGAAGTAAGGAGGGATAAAATGCGTATTGCGCAAATTGACGGCGGAAAAGCCTTTGACTGGGGAAAAACGTCAGAAGATTATGCCAGATTCCGGGATATTTATCCGGAGGAGTTTTATGAAAAAATTGTGCAGCGTGGATTATGCACACAGGGGCAATCGGTGCTTGATGTAGGAACCGGTACAGGTGTCCTTCCCAGAAACCTTTACCGGTACGGCGCAAAATGGGTGGGCACGGATATTTCCGAAAACCAGATTTTTCAGGCCAAACGCCTGTCCGAAGGAATGGAGATTGAATATCAGGCGTTGTCAGCGGAAAATTTGGAATTTCCCGATCACTCTTTTGATGTGATTACAGCATGCCAGTGCTTCTGGTATTTGAATCACCAGCAGACAGCCCCGGCATTTTATCGGATGCTGAAACCGGGCGGCCGGCTGCTGTTTTTGTATATGTCTTGGCTGCCTTTTGAAGATCCAATTGCACAGGCCAGTGAAAAGCTGGTTTTACAACACAATCCGCAGTGGGGCGGAAAAGGGGAAACCGTTCGTCCCATTCAGATTTCAGAGCCGTATGGTCAGTACTTTGAAATGGTATCCCACGAGGAATATCCGCTGCAAGTTCCTTTTACCAGAGAAAGCTGGAATGGAAGAATTAAAGCCTGCCGGGGGATTGGCGCATCGCTTTCGGAACAGGAGGTTGCCGCCTGGGAAAAGGAGCATCGGGCATTGCTGGCAAATATTGCGCCCGAATCCTTTACCATTGCCCACTACGGCGCAATTGCGGAACTGAAAAGACGCGAAAAGCCCCTTTGACAGTGATCTGCCCTTTTCGAAAAAAATCTGTCGGAATCTTTTCTTCTTCCGGCTTTTTGTGCTATAATGAAACATATGTGAGCTCGACTTGCAAAAAAATGATGTTCAAATATAAGGAGGTTCCCTATGATTTCCTGCACCAAAACCGGCATGTACTATGCCCGCGGCCAGTGGGTAGCAGCTGACCACGACGCTCCCGCCAAACTCAGCGCTCTCGGCTTTGATGAGGCCGCCGTCAACAATGCCAAAACCGGCACCATGGCCTGGGGCATTCTGCAGGCCCACAACCAGAGCGGCGACAGCGAGAATCTCAAGCTGAAATTCGACGCCATGGCCAGCCATGATATCACCTTTGTGGGCATCGTCCAGACTGCCCGGGCTTCCGGCCTTACAAAGTTCCCCATGCCATATGTGCTCACCAACTGCCACAACAGCCTGTGCGCAGTGGGCGGCACCATCAATGAGGACGACCACCTGTTCGGCCTGTCCGCTGCCAAAAAGTACGGCGGCATCTTTGTGCCTCCACACATGGCAGTTATTCACCAGTATATGCGCGAAATGCACGCAGGCTGCGGCAAGATGATTCTGGGCTCCGACAGCCACACCCGCTATGGCGCACTGGGCACCATGGCCATTGGTGAAGGCGGCGGCGAGCTGGCAAAGCAGCTGCTGGGCAGGACCTATGACGTGGCCCGTCCCGGCGTGGTGGCTGTGTATCTCACCGGCACCCCTGTGGCAGGCGTTGGCCCCCAGGACGTGGCGCTGGCCATTATCGGCGCTGTGTTTAAAAACGGTTATGTCAAGAACAAGGTTATGGAGTTTGTGGGCCCCGGCGTTCACAATCTGGCACTGGAATACCGCAGCGGTATCGACGTCATGACTACTGAGACCACCTGCCTGTCCAGTATCTGGGAGACCGACGACAAGACCAAGGAATACCTGACCA
>DVIY01000115.1 GCA_018710915.1 Candidatus Gallacutalibacter pullistercoris | reverse complement strand
GACCTTTACAGGTAAGCAGATAGCTGTTGAGCTGTTCTGCAATCTGGTGGACACCGCCTGCACGATTGCTTTCAATATTCAACGGCATAATGGGATCATGTACGCTCAGACGGAGCAGGAACCAGCCGTCTCCTTTGTCTGCGGGGAACGAGACGCGAATTCCCTCACGGTTATCGGGAGCAATATTCCAGCCCTTTTCTGCCGCGTAGCTTTCCAGATTTGCAATCACGGCCTGGCCACATGCGCGGAAATCCTCTTCCAGAATCGGCAGACGGATTTCAGAAGCTTCCACAGGTTCAGCCAGTGATTCCAGCAGCGTGTCGAGGTTTTTCCCCTCACGGCGCAGCTGTGCCATTTTGATGATAATTTTTGTAACCAGATAAGCGCCGTCGTCGAGGAAATAGTTCTCGCGAAGAGCAGCATGGCCGGAAGTCTCGATTGCCAGCGGGCAGTTAATGCCTTCCTGGTTTAAACGAAGTGCCTCATTGATAACGTTTTTATAACCGCGCTTGAAGCGATGGTGATGGCCGCCAAGGGTTTCTTCCAGATACGTCTTCAGGCCGTCGGAGGTGATGGAGTCAGTGACGATTGTGCCGCCCTCATTGCCCTCCAGTGCAATTGCACTGGCAATAGCGACCAGACGGTTGCGGTTGATTTCTTCGCCGCGGGAATCCACAGCGCCGCCACGATCTACGTCAGTATCAAAAATAACGCCCAAATCAGAATGAGAGCGGGTGACAGCAGCACAAATGCTGGCCATTGCTTCCTCATTTTCAGGGTTGGGGATATGGTTCGGGAACATACCGTCCGGCTCGAGGAACTGGCTGCCGGAAACATCTGCGCCGAGAGGTTCCAGCACATCACGGGCATAAAAACCGCCTGCACCATTGCCGGCATCCACTGCAATCTTAAAGCCGGCCAGAGGATGGTCATAATCTTCGGCATTTACCCCTTTTTGAATCAGCTCACGCAGATGGGCAGCGTACTGCGTCATATAGTCTGTCGGGGTGACAGTACCAGCAGTTGCGGCAGCAGCTGGAAGCTCGTCCTTTTCGCACAGAGAAAGAAGTACATCAATATCCGGTGCGTCCAAACCACCGTCACAGGTAAAGAATTTCAGGCCGTTTCTATCATAGGGGTGATGGCTGGCAGTAATCTGAATAGAGCCATCGCAGGGAAGGTCAACGGTAGTCATGAACATGGAGGGGGTGGAAGCCAAACCGCAATCGAGTACCGAAACACCGATGCGGGTCAGGGAAGCTGTAACAGCATCGCGGATGCGTGGGCCGGAAATACGGGAATCACGGCCAACAGCGATTACCAGAGAAGTAACGGGCTTGCCGCATTTTTGAGAAAGCCAGGCGGCAAAGGCGGCGGCAATCGCGCCGACAACCGGGTCAGTCAGAGTAACAGGGGTACGGTCTGCAACTGCTGCGCCGCGAATATCGGTTCCGCTTTTCAGTTGTTTCCAGTTCATATCGATACGCTCCTTTTGTGCAGTTTTATTCTGTATTCATTATAATACAATCAATATGATTCGTCCAGAAGGAAAGAGGTTATCCTGCGGCATCAATCACAGAAAAGAGCCCGGTTTCCCATTCGATGGTCTTTCCGTCCGTTTCAGCCAGCAAGGTTTTCTGTTCGTCGGTTCGGTACATGTTGATGTTTAATTTTTCCATCAAATCCAGTGTTTCAGCATGCGGATGTCCATAGTCATTGCTTACGCCACAGGAAATCACAGCATTTTTGGGGCTGGCAGCAGTGATATAGGCTTCACTGGAAGAGGTAGAGCTGCCGTGATGGCCCAGTTTCAGTACATCACAGGAGACATCATAGCCTGCATCCAGAATTTCGGCCTCTACATCTGCTTCAGCATCTCCCTGAAAGAGGAAGGAAGTCTCTCCAACGACCAGACGGGTTACGATAGAGAAATCGTTCAAATTATCGTAGTCATCGCGGGAGGGAGACAGTACGCTAAAGGAAATCGAGTCACTTTGAAAGAGAACGTCGCCAGCCGCTGCAGTACGAACTGTTACTTGTTTTTCATCAATGGCGTCCAGCATGTTTTCATATGTACGGGTAGTTGGTGTCATAGAATCGCAAATTTCAGGGAGATAGAGTGTTTCTACAGGAAAATCCTGCAAAATCTGCGCCATACCGCCAATATGGTCTTCGTGGGGATGGGTGCCGATGACAATATCCAAGTCCTCTACACCAAGATCATGGAGGAAATCGGAGAGCTCCTGTTTGGTAGAACGGGTACCTGCATCGATCAGAATATCGAAGGGGGAGCCGTCCTCCTGTTTCAAACGGATGAGTTCACTGTCGCCCTGTCCAACATCGATAAAATATACCTGTGCTTTTTTTGAAAGAGAAAGGACTGTGCTGCTGGCTCCATCCAGACTGGTAAGCCCATCCAACCAGCCTTCCCGGTTGGCAAAAAAAGCACCCGCAATAACCAGCAAAGCCAGAAGTAGGGTGGGCAGTGAAAATTTTGTTTTTCGAGAACGTCTGCTCATGAAAAACACCTCCCAAACACAAAATAAGAAAGGGCCACAGCGGCGAAACAGGGGTTTCTCCAAACTGCGGCCCAAGAGGATTGACAATCAGGTTTCGCTTCTCTTATACAAATTGAAACGGAAGAGTTTACGCTCATCTTCTTCATTGTCACACATGACGAAAGCTTCGGCAATTTTGCCGCCCTCAATAAGCTGGGTCAGGCCCACTAACTGACAGAGCTTGCTTTTCAGGTTCAGTTTATCCCCTTCACGGGTCATTAAGTAGACGTTACCAACGCAGGTATCCAGAATTCTCAAAAACTCGGGGACATCAATGTCATGAAGTTCCAACATCTTATTTGCCATGGGGAAATCCCTCCTTTACAAAGTTTCCTGTTTGCCGGAAAGACGAACACAAATCCGCATCAAGATTTGGAATTCTCATTCCCGAAAAAGCAGGAGCAGTAATTATTCACCTGAATCATTGATGACAGACATATCAATCCGATTTGCAGCTGTCTTGGGGCTAAAACAGCTGCCTGACCTGAAAAAAGATGAGAAATTCGCTACAACTTAGTACAACGAAATGTCTGTCACAAATTCATTATAAGGCACTGTACAAACCTTTGTCAATTGACGATTCCGTCGCGAATATCCAAATGACGCTCTGCTGTTTTGGCTATTTTGTTGTCATGTGTGATTAAAACCACGCTTTTTCCTTCCTGATGAAGCTCCTGTAAAATGGACATAATCCCTTCTCCAGAAGCCCGGTCGAGGTTTCCGGTAGGCTCGTCGGCCAGGATTACAGAAGGCCTGGCAGCAATAGCCCGGGCGATTGCTGTCCGCTGTTGCTGTCCGCCGCTCATCTGGCTGGGACGGTGATGCAGCCGGTGGGAAAGTCCTACACGCTCGAGCGCTTCTTCTGCCATACGGTGACGCTCCCGCTTAGGAATTCCCTGATACCGGAGAGGGAGTTCTACATTTTCCAACGCATCCAGGTCAGGAATCAGGCAAAAATTTTGAAAGATAAACCCAATTGTACGGCTGCGAAAAGCAGCCAGTGCAGCAGGCGGCATGAAATTTACTTCTTTTCCACCGATGCGATAAATGCCGCTGGTAGGGACATCCAGACAGCCGAGAATATTCATGAGTGTGGATTTTCCGCTGCCAGATTGACCGGTAATCGACAGAAATTCGCCGCTTTCAATTGTCAGGTCAACATCCCGGAGTGCATGGATAATCGTGTCTCCCTGTGTGTATTCTTTACAGATGTGCTCCATTTCCAGTTTCACAGTTCCGCCCTCCCTTTGCCTATATTGTGGGCTTTTTTGAGGGTGATTATGCAGGTGAGGCTTTTTTCTTTTCTGATTTTGTGCTATGCTTGATATAGCGAAAAAGAAAGGAAGAGGAAAATATGAGAGCTGTTTTACAGCGGGTCTTGGAAGCCCGTGTTGATATTCTGAATGAGGAAACCGGTGCATTGATTGACAGCCGGGAAACAGGAGAGGGTTTAATGGTGCTGCTGGGTGTTATGGATGGTGATACACCAGCACATGTACGGCAGATGGCAAAAAAGACCTGCGAGATGCGCATTTTTGAAGATGACCAGGGCAAACTGAACCGCTCTTTGCTGGATATCGACGGAGAAATGCTGGTGGTTTCCAATTTTACGTTGGGAGCTGACTGCAAAAAGGGAACACGGCCTTCTTTCAGTGATGCGGCAGCACCGGCAGAAGCAGTGCCGCTGTACGAGCAATTTGTGGAAGAGTGCCGCAAAATGGGGGTAAAGGCGGTAAAGACCGGCAAGTTTGGGGCAATGATGAAGGTTACCTTGGCAAATGACGGGCCAGTGACAATTATTCTGGATTCTGACAAACTGGCGCAGCCCAAAAATTAATCGCATTGTATTTTCAGAACGATACTCAGTATATAAAAACAAGAATCCCACTGTTGCGGCAGTGGGATTTTACTATTGCACAGAAGGGTTGCTTATTCAATCACAATATTTTTAATTCCATAACGCAAAATTAAATTGATCAGCTCATTGCGGGAACGATTGGTTTCTTTTGCAATATGGTCA
>DVIY01000114.1 GCA_018710915.1 Candidatus Gallacutalibacter pullistercoris | reverse complement strand
CTGGGCTGTTTTCTCACTCCTTCCTGCGTTTCCTGATGCATAAAGAGTTCCGCTCTCTGCGGAGAGCGTCCAAAGGGCGCTGCCCTCTGGACACCCACCACCTTTTGAAAAATGTGGACGAAAACTTTTGCGTCGCGGGGCACCTTCTGCGATTTTGCAGCGCTTCCCACGCGAACTGTTTTGTGCAATTTTATCTGCTGCTTGGGTTTATCGACACACTGAAGCCAGCGTTTTTGAAACGCTGGCTTTTTGATTTTATTTTATACACACATCACAGGGGTCGTCTTTTCCCGCAGAAAAAGCTTCGTCCAGTGTACCGGAAAGAATCACCTTGGAACGTTTCAATGTAGGGCAATCTTCGGTGGCGTGATGGGATTTTCCGCCGGGAGTCCAATAATAAATCCCGCTGATTTCAGGCGTGGAGGTGGGCTGTGCAGTCGGCTTTACCGTGGGTTTGGCTGTTGGTTTCGCGGTAGGCTTTGCTGTGGGTTTGGCGGTCGGCCTGACCGTTGGCTTTTCTGTCGGTGTAATCGTTGCAGCAGCTTCCGGCTTTAATGACAAAAGCGGTGTAGGCGATGCACCAGGATTTGATTCCGACTGTGAAGCGCAGGCAGTTAAGAAAAGGGCCATTGCCAGCGCCAGGCACAGCAGTTTTATCAACCATTTTTTCTTCATCTGTCAGGATCTCCTTTTGAAAAATTCCGGAGCAGAGCAGCTGATTCTGTCCTTTTTATAATTTACCATATTTTGCCATCTATTACAATATTTAACAGAAAAGGAAATTGCAAAAAATAAGGCTCAGAGCTTTCTCAAAAACTCTGAGCCTTGATTGCAATTGTTATACCAGAGGATTCTTTTCCAGATAATGCAAAACAGTTTCTGCTACCGTCTCTACGCATCCCGGTTCAAAGGGAAGCTGTAACCCGGCGTCATGCACCAATCCGCGGAAGGTTTTTTCTCCGGCGCTGTCGACCAAATCAAGATACCGGGCAAAAGCTCCCTGCCAGTCTTTTTCCGAAAGCTCCCAGAATTCCAGCGCCGTGATTTGTGCCAGGCAATAATCGATATAATACATGGGGCTGGAATAGATATGATGCTTCCACTGGTAATAGCCGCCCGCTTCAAAATAGGGAAGCCCCTCAAAAGTAAGCCAGGGACGGTATTTCTTTTCCAGCTGTGCCCACAGTTCCTTGCGCTGTATCGGTGTCAGCTCCGGCGTTTCATACACACGGGTTTGGAATTCATCCACCATTGTGCCATACGGAATGAAGTCCAGGCAGTTTTCCAGCTGATAGGAGCGGAACTGGGCGGCACCCTCTCCAAAAAATCCTTCATCCCACGGGCGCGAAAACAGCTCCATCGACATGGAATGTACCTCGGCACTCTCCATGGTGGGCGTCATATTTTCCAGATAGCGCAGGTTGCGTGCACGATATGCGGCAAATGCATGGCCGGCTTCGTGCGTAAGCACCTCGACATCATCCACTGTGCCGTTAAAGTTGGCAAAAATAAACGGGCTTTTATAGTTGGGAATGTCCGTACAATATCCGCCGCCTGCTTTTCCCTTTTTGCTCATCAGGTCGAACAGCTCATTTTCTACCATAAAGTCAAAAAACTCGCCGGTCTGGCTGCTCATTTCACGATACATATTGCCGGCGGCCTGTACCAGCTCTTCTTCTCCGCCCACCGGTGCGGGGTTGCCCTTGGGCAGCAGGGTATCTTCATCCCAGAAGCAGAGATTGGAAACGCCAAGACGCTCTGCCTGCTTTTCCTTCAAACGGTGCACAATGGGAACCAGCTTCCCGGCTACCTGCTCGCGAAAAGCCTCGACATCCGCCGGAGAATAGCAGTTTCTTCCCAACCGGTCATATCCCAGCTGTACAAAATTCTCGTAGCCCAGCTTTTTGGCCTGTTCGGTACGGCACTTGACAAGCGCGTCATAAATTTCGTCCAGCCGCTGGCCGTGTTCTGCAAAAAAGGCGTCTGTTTTCTCCCATGCTTCCTGCCGCTGGCAGCGGTCAGAAGAGGTCTGATACCGGATAATCTCAGAAAGGTTGCACTGTTCACCCTGTATGGAAATATCCGCGGAAGCCAGCAGCTGCTCGTATTCTGTAGCCAGGCGGTTTTCCTCCTGCATCAGCGGGATAATTGCCGGGGAAAATGTTTTTTTGGCGATTTCCTGATTGCGGAAAAACAGCTCGCCCGTCACTTTTTCAAGCTCCGGACGGAACTCAGAGGCCAGTACCTGATCCATAAACTGCTGGATATATTCCTGCAATTGCGGCAGATACTCATCAAAAAACTGCTGTTCTTCCTTGTAAAACGGGTCATTGGTATTGATACTGCTGCGGATATATGCCAGGTTGCTCATCGTGCGCACATCGCCGAGCAGTTTTTCATGCCGTTCCAGCAAAGCCAGCTGTTCCTGTGCAGTGGCGCACAGCGGAAAACGCTGCGCCATGTCCCGATATGCCATCTCAACAGCGGTAGTATCCGGCCGCCTGTATTTCATTTCGCTAAATTTCACGATCATCACTCCTTTTACTCTTCCGCCTGTACGGAAGTATTTCTGTGCCTTATTCTGCGCCTTTTTTATGAAATAACCATCACCCGGCTGTAAACTTTTCCAGAAGATTTTATTTTCTTTTTTCCTGCTGTAAAATCTGCTGCATGGCACTGGCGGCTTCTGTTTCCAGCTCTTGTGCCGCTTTCAAAAAAGAGCTAATTTGTGTACCCGCCGAAGAATCCTCCGGCAGCCGTGCTGCTGTTTCAAAGGCAGACTGCCAGCACAAAAAACATTTTCGGTACAATTCCGACAGAAACAGCTGGCCGTACTTCTCCAGGAAAGCAGCCGCATACTGTTTTAAGGGAGCACATGCCCCCAGAACATAGCGCAGGTTTCCGGCTTCTTCCTGTGAAAACGGCCGCTGAAGACGTTCCAGCAGCACCGGGTATACAGCCAGACCCGAGGCGTTTTCGCTCCACTCTTCCCCGCGCAGGTGTGCTGCGGCCATTTTCAGTGTCCCGTACAGAATTTCTTCCTCTGAACGTTCGCGGAAGCCCGTAATGGTCAGCACATTCAAAATCGGAATGTCCCCTTTTCCCAGCTGTTCATAGGGCAGCTCGCCCTTTTCACCGGTCACCGCCAGTGTGTGGAAAAGTTTTCGAGAATCGCCATAGCCGGTAATCAGCCCCCACTCCGGCAGGCCGATATCCCAGCAAATCGCAGGAATCCCCTTCTCCAGCGAAGCGAGGATCTGCTCTTTTGCCTGCAAACGCCTGCTTTCTTCCAGCGCATCCTGACCCCATAGGCGGTCGGTATAGGCGCATAACAGCCCGCTGTTTTCCACCCATTCTTTCTGGCGGGAAAAGTCCCAGATACTGAACGCACTGGGACAAAGATCTGGGCGTGCCCACATGCGGAATGCAAAACCGCTGGAAGCAACCACCTCTTTTGCAAAGGAGGCATACGGGCTGCTCTGTACCGCACAGGCCAGGCTTTTGGCAAAGGAAAACAGGAACCCAGTGGAATCGGGCACTTCTTCCCAACTGACAGGAAGCTGTATTGATTGGTTATTCATTCATCTTCCCCCATTTTCGGCAATTTTCTTCTTTTAGTATACACGATTTTGTGAAAAAAATATAGTAAAAAAGGCACACTGCAAGGGAACAGTGTGCCTTAACCTGCCGAAAGAACTCATATTCATGGCAGGATATATTCAAATGCTTTTTATTTCTGTTCGCGAATCCGGAAGCCTTCCCGCTCCAGCTCACGTTTGATGGTCTCGACGTGGTAATGGTCTTTGGTCTCCACGCTGATGCGCAGGTAGCAGGCAGTAATGTCTGCATCCTCTCCGGCGTGGTCATGGTGAACTGCCACCACATTGGCGCCCAATCCGGCGATGATCGAGGAGACCTTTTGCAGCTGGCCCGGCTTATCAGGCAGCTCGATGGTGAAGTCTGCGCTGCGGCCGGCCTTCAACAAGCCGCGGTTGATAACGCGCGACAGGATGGTCACATCAATATTGCCGCCGGACACCAGGCACACCACTTTCTTGCCCTTGATGTCCACTTTGTTGAACATAGCGGCAGCAACAGAAACTGCACCGGCGCCCTCAGCAATCAGCTTCTGCTGCTCGATCAGGGCTAGGATAGCGGTGGAGATTTCGTCGTCTGTTACGGTGACCACTTCATCCACATATTTGGAGCAAATGTCAAAGGTAAGGCTGCCCGGCTCTTTTACTGCGATACCGTCGGCAATGGTAGAAACACACGGCAGACATTCGGCCTGATGGTGCTCGAGGGACTGCACCATGGAAGGTGCACCGCTGGCCTGTACGCCATAGACTTTGCACTTGGGGTTCAGGCTCTTAATGGCAAAAGCAACACCGGAAATCAATCCGCCGCCGCCTACCGGCACGATCACTGCGTCTACATCTTCCAGCTGGTTGAGGATTTCCAGACCGATGGTGCCCTGACCGGCAATGACGTTTTCATCATTAAAGGGGTGAATAAAGGTAGCGCCGCTCTTCTCTTGCATCTCGACTGCTTTATTGTAAGCGTCATCATACACGCCCTGTACCAGCGTGACCTGTGCGCCATAGCGCTTGGTAGCCTCCACCTTGGAGATGGGGGCGCCGTCAGGGATACAAATCATGGACTGGATGCCGTTTTTGGCAGCGGCCAGCGCCACGCCCTGTGCATGGTTTCCTGCGGAACAGGCGATAACACCGCGGGATTTTTCCTCTTCGGTAAGCTGGGAAATTTTATAATACGCGCCGCGCACTTTAAAGGAGCCGGTAACCTGCAGGTTCTCTGTTTTCAGGAACACCTGGCAGTCCGGGTTGATATTGGGGGCAGCGATCATATCAGTGGTGCGGATAACATCTTTCAGCACATAGGCGGCATGATAAACTTTATCGAGGGTAAGCATAGCGGCATTTCCTTTCTTTCTCTATTCTGTCGAAGTTTCAAACCTGCACAGCCATGGTGCCGGTACGCAGGATTTTCTGGATTCCATAGGGGTGATAGAGCTCCACAAAAGAGTCGAGCGTTCTGGGGTCGCCGGTCAGTTCTACCAGCATAGAGGCATCGGTGACGGAAAGCACACCGGCATGGAATGTATTGGCAATAGCTACCAATGCTTCGCTGGTTTCCTGTGTACGGGTGACTTTGAGCAGGATATGTTCGCGTACAACCGAGCTTTCACGGTCGAGCACGGTCACCTGCACGATATCCACCAGCTTTTCCAGCTGGCGTTTAACCTGCTTGATAATGCGTTCGTCGCCGGTCACCACAATCAGGATTTCTGAACGGCTGGCATCGGCAGTCTGCGCGGCAACGATGCTCTTGATATTATAGCAGCGGCGGCTGAACAGTCCGGAAATTCGCAGCAGCACGCCGGTATGGTTCTCGGCCAGAACCGAGAGGATATAGTCCTTTTCGGAATGATTGGTTTCCATGATACTCTTCCTTTCAGGGGTTGACCGTCCGCTTTATTCGTTCCAGCCATCACAGACAGCCTGCATCTGTTCTTCATTCAGGGGAAGGATGGGGGAATTATCCCCGCCATCATACGTGTCGTCATTTTCGATGATGAGCACCGAGCCGGATTCATTCAGCACATGGTTGTGCCAGCAGCCTTTTTTGATGTTATATACCTTACCGGGAACCATAGGATGGGCTGTTACTGCGCCGGGGGTATCGCCGCAGCCGCCGGTATACAGGGTGCAATGGCCGCTCAGCAGAACGAAGACTTCATCGGTAAAGTTATGTTTCTGCATGGTGTGGATATTTTCGGGACGCACATCGTCGCAATAGTTCAGCACGGCAACGCGCCACGCTTCATAGGCTACAAGGGGGGTATACCCGCTGCGGTTCATTTCGGTAACCTCAATTTCATTTTTACACATAGTACGCTCTCCTTTACTTCTTTTTTATGGTAACAGGTATTGTTTGTTGCGCCTGATTTTGAGCTTTCTGCTTTTCCTGCTCGCTTGCGCTTCGCGTTTCCGGGGCTCCCCGCCCCGAATTCTCGCCTGCCGGCTCGGTCAGCGCCTTATTGTGTGCCACTGGCACACGGCGCCCCTTTGGAATCCGTGTACTCGCTCCGCGCGGATTTTTGAGCTTTCTGCTTCGCCTGCTCGCGCTGCCTTTGGCAGCTCTTGCGCTTCGTGGATACAGGCAACTGTTTACTTGCTCGCTTACGCTTCGCGTTTCCGGGGCTCCCCGCCCCGGCCCCCGGCCAAAGGGACTAAGCCCCTTTGGAATCCGTGCATTCGCTCCGCGCGGATTTTACATTTCCAGAATGGGCTCTTCTGCTGAAGCACCGGCCGGCACCATGGGCAGCACATTGCAATCCGGGTCAATATGGCAATTGATGAGCACAGGGCCTTCGGTTGCCAGCGCTTCTTTCAGTACCGGTTCCACTTCTTCCGGGCTGCTGATGGTCAGAGCCTTTACGCCAAAAGCTTCTGCCAGCAGTTCATAGTTGGTCTTTTTCTCCAGCGTTGTCTGGGAGAAACGTCCACCGTAAAACAACTTCTGCCACTGACGAACCATTCCCAACACCTGATTATTGAAAATCAGCTCGATCACCGGGATGCCGTACTTGGAAAGAGTGGAAAGCTCATTGCAGTTCATATGGAAGCTGCCGTCTCCGGCGATGTTGACCACCTGCTTTTCCGGCACTCCCACCTGTGCGCCCAGGGCAGCGCCAAGGCCAAAGCCCATGGTTCCCAACCCGCCGGAAGAAATAAACTGCCGGGGATTGCGGAAGCGGTAGAACTGGGCAGCCCACATCTGGTGCTGTCCGACCTCTGTAGCCAGAATTGCTTCGCCGTTTGTGAGGCGGTCCAGCGTTTCCAGCACCTGCTGGGGGGTGACGGTGCCTTCCTGTCCGGGAAGCTGTACGAGCGGGTACTCTTCCTGCCAGCGGGCAATATCTGCCATCCAGTTTTTATGCTCCTTCTGGGGAAGGCGGTTTAAAAGCTCCTGCACAATGGCTTTTGCATCGCCCTTCAGCTTGACATCTACTTCGATGTTTTTGTTGAACTCTGCGGGGTCAATATCGATTTGAATGATGGGGCAATGACGGGCAAACAAATCAGCATTACAGGTCACGCGGTCGGAAAAACGGGTACCCACTGCTACGAACAGGTCGCAGTTCTGCAAAGCCAGTGCGGCGGTTTTGGTACCGTGCATACCCAGCATACCCATATAACGGGGGTTGGTCTGGTCAAATCCGCCCTGGCACATCAGGGAAGAAGCCACCGGCGCATCCAGTTTTTCTGCCAGCTGCGCTACTTCTTCGCTTGCACCGGAAGAAAGCACGCCGCCGCCGGTATACAGGAAGGGACGTTCTGCCTTTTCCAGCAGCTCTAATGCTTTTTCAAAGCGGAATTCCTGCGGCAGAGGGAACGTTTTGGGAGCTTCGGGCGTTTTGGGGGTATATTCGCACAGCTGGGCGCTGATATCCTTGGGGATATCCACCAGCACCGGGCCTTTTCGGCCTTCGTTTGCCAGCCGGAATGCTTCGCGGATGGTACCGGCCAGCTGATTGACATCTTTTACAATGTAATTGTGCTTGGTGATGGGCATCGTCACGCCGGTGATGTCCACCTCCTGAAAGCTGTCCAAGCCCAGCAGGTCCCGGTTCACGTTGCCGGTAATGGCCACGACTGGCACAGAGTCCATATAAGCGGTCGCGATTCCGGTAACGAGGTTGGTAGCGCCGGGGCCGGAAGTTGCAATACACACGCCTACCCGTCCGGTCGCACGGGCATAGCCATCGGCTGCATGGGCTGCGCCCTGTTCGTGGGCGGTTTCGATATGTCGGATTTTGTCGCTGTATTTGTATAGCGCATCATAAATATTCAGCACAGCGCCGCCGGGATATCCAAAGACGGTATCCACGCCCTGCTCCAGCAGGCATTCCATGATGATATCTGAACCGTTAAGCTGCATCGTCAAAACTCCTTTATATCATTTGATTTTTTACAAAATTAGAAAAACTGTCCGTGTGGGGATGTTTAACGACGGGCAAAACACTGCAAACCCGTACAGGTAAACAAAAAAGCCTCCGTCCCCAGTCATTGCTGACCAGAGACGAAGGCTTGTAAATCCAGTTCCTCCGCGGTACCACTCTGTTTGCCGCATATACGGCCTCTTACCGGCATCTATCAATGCCTGCCCCGATAACGGCGGGCCAGCCGGGGCAGCTTACTTGTTTCAGCCGCCTGCTCCGGGGTGATTTCCTGCCGGTTCCGTACCGCCTCGCACCACCCGGCGGCTCTCTGAAACGGGGTTCCCACATTCCTTCCCCTTCTACACATTTACAGTATATGTATAATCATACGCTTCCTGCCTTGCTTTGTCAAGAAAAAATTTACGGCTTTTCCTGCCATGCCTTCCACAATACCGGCGTAATGGCCGGATATGTCAGGTTTTGGGGCAGCTGCTCCCATGTTTTTACTTCTGCCATTTCACTTTCAGGAAGCGGCCCCAGCTCTTCAATTTCCGCTGCAAACACAACACCATTTGCCTCTCCATGGACATCCTCTGCCCGGCAGTCAAACAAAGGCTCTATCTGATACCGCACCGCCCCGGACTCCTCAAACAGCTCCCGCCTGGCGGCCTGCAAAGGGGTCTCACCGGGCTCGATATGGCCTCCCTGCGTCTCCCAGGTAGTGCGCTCTTTGTGACGGCTGAGCAGGTATTTCCCCTGATACCGCGAAAGTATCACTACATATTTATAGGGCCACAGGGTATCCGGCGGATATACATCACAATAATACGACATGGAAAATCCCCCTCTTCAATCGAACTATTGTTCTGATTATATACCCCTTTCTATGAGATGTCAAGGAAAAGAGGGCTTTTCATTTCGGATTATTCTTGCCGGTAAACAAAATGCTGTACATGGTTAGACGACACACTCAAAAACTCGTAGGCATTTTCAGGATATATTTTTATTTTCTTAAGCTGTGCAATAGGAATCCAGTGAAATTCCAATATAAAATTCCGGCCTTCCAGCTGCTCCTTCGCCAAAAACATACCGTCCATCGGAATAGAATCATTCTGTATTTCCACTTGATAATACAGGCAAATTTGATGGCACGGCTGCTCTCCCCAAGGAAAGAAGATTTCCCCCACCCATTTTAGTTCACCCACTGTAATATCTGCATAGATTTCTTCCTTGAACTCCCGCCGTAATGTCTCTGCATTGGTTTCGCCAAACGCAACATGACCGCCTGGAAATGCGTATCCATCATCATTACTGGGTTTTTGGAGCAAAACTTTTCCGTTTTGCACGCACACACCAGCAACACGATAGGAAAACATGCCACCGTTCATTTTAAAAAGGATATCTGCCATTTTATCCCCTTCTTAAATCGTTTATTTTAATACAACGCCATTTCTCCCGGTTGTTCCCATTCCAGCATATTGTGTTTTCATTTTATATCCTTTCCTTTTACCTGTCAAACACTCTCATGCTTTGCCACGTGCAGCCGCTTTTTGTGCGTCTCCTCTGCCTTCGCCTCATAAAAGGCCGGGTTTTCCGCCCCGCTCTTCCATCCCATACGCTTTGCCAGCAGGCTGCCGCCCCAGCACAATACAAAACTCATCGCCATGGCAAGGCAGGCATACACCGGGCCGTTGGGGGTGGTAAAGCCAGACCCTGCCGCTGGAACAAAAGCAATCAGGAAACCGCCGATCATGCCCGCCCAGGCTCCGGCACGGTTGATACCCTTCCAATAAAGAGAAAGCAGATACGGCGCCAGGAACGCTCCAGAGATAATGCCCCAGGAATAGCTCATCATTTCCAGAATCGGGGTGGGATAGTTGGCAATCAGATAAGACATCACGACAAAAACCAGGCACAATCCTTTGGTGAGCGCTGCCAGGTTCCGGTCTTTCATTTTGGGGGCAAGCGTTGCCTTGACCACATCCATCGAGACTGTGGAACAGGCCGTAAGGGTAATGCTGGCCAGTGTGGAAACAGACGCGGAGATGAGCAATACCAGCACCACACCAATCAGGATGTTGGGCAACCCGGCTTCTTCCAGCATCAGCGGGACAATATAATCTTTTCCCCCTTCCGGCATAGTATTGCCGAAAAACAGATGGGAAAAAGAACCGATAAAATAACCGCCTCCGGAAATAAGCAGAGCAAAGAAAGTGGAAATGATGGTGCCGCGGCGCACCTCGCGGTCATCCCGGATTCCATAATACTTATGAATCATCTGCGGCAGGCCCCAGGTACCGAAACTGGTCATCAAAATCGTCGCCACCAGTGAAATCGCCGCCGATGTGCTCAGGGACGCCATTTCATTCTGCTTCATATAATCCATCATCCGACTGACGCCTTCTGTCAGCCCGCCTACTTTTGGGCCGATGACCACCAGCACCAGCAGTGCCGAAACACCGAACATCATAACAAACCCCTGCACGAAATCGGCTTTCAGGGTAGCCATATAGCCGCCCAGCACCAGGACCACCGCCGAAGCCAGCGCGATCATAATCATGCACACCTGCTCATCAATCCCCAGAAGCACCGAACATACGCTGGTCAACCCTTTATATACGGAAGCCGAATACGGAATTAAAAATACAAAAATAATTACACAGGCAAACATCCGCATTTTTTTCGAGCCAAAGCGCTTTTCAAACAGCTGCGGCATCGAGCTGATTTTCAGACGGCAGGTGACCTCCCGTGTACGTTTAGCCAGTACAATCCACGCTAAAAGCGAGCCAATAAGCGCATTGCCGATGCCCACCAAAACGCTCCACAGGCCAAAGCTCCAGCCGGAACCACCGGAATACCCGATAAACATAACCGCTGAAAAATACGCCGTACCATATGAAAGCGCCGACAGCCACGCGCCTGCATTGCGTCCGCCGACCGTAAAGTCCTCCATTCCGGCACTTTTTCGGGAATTCAGAATTCCCACGGCCAGCATAAAAACGCCGTATACGGCAATTACCAGCCAGATTGTTGTCATTTTGTCCATGTTTTTCGCCCCTTGCTTTATCAATTTAAATCATGTTTGGTTTAAATTGATAAAACAATACCATATTCAGACAAAAAATGCAATAGAAAGATGAAAAAAATACGATTATTCTCCAAAAACCAAGC
>DVIY01000014.1 GCA_018710915.1 Candidatus Gallacutalibacter pullistercoris | reverse complement strand
TAGAGATAAAATTGCCAGTATACCAGTAATCTTTTTTTCCAGATTTTCATGGACAACTTCTCCCTTTTCCACCAACTTTGCAAATTTGTTGAAAACTTATTCCAGCCCGAAATACTTTGCAGCGTTGCGGTAGCAGATGTCCTGTACCAGATTCCCCAGGAATTTCTCGTCCCAGAAAATTTCACCATTTTCTGCCCAGGTACCAATCAGGTTGCACAGGATACGCCGGAAATATTCATGCCGGGTATAAGAGAGCAAACTGCGGGAGTCGGTGAGCATTCCGATGAAATTTCCCAAAATAGAGAGGTTTGCCAGATTGGTGAGCTGGGCTTCCATACCGGTTTTGGTGTCGTTGAACCACCAGGCGCAGCCATGCTGCACTTTGCCTCGGGCTTCTGTTCCCTGGAAACTGCCAATGAGAGAACCCAGGAAAGTATTATCAGAGGGATTCAGTGAATACAGTACTGTTTTTGGAAGAGCATTTTCCCGATCCAGCATATCGAGAAAAGCGCCCAGCTTGCGCGCAGAGCTGTCGATATCCACACAGTCAAAGCCGGTGTCGGGGCCGATAGCGGCAAACATACGGCTGTTGGGGTTGCGCATAGCGCTGAAATGAATCTGCATCACCCAGCCCCGGCGGGCATATTCCCCGCCCAGGAACCGAAGAAGCGCTGTCTGGTAGATTTCTTTTTCTTCCTGCGAGACCATTTCGCGATTCATGGCCTTTTGGAAAATGCGCTCGACTTCCTGTCCTTCGGCCTGACGGCAGGGGATTCCCTCCAAACCGTGGTCGCTTGCGCGGCATCCGGCATCATGGAAGAATGTCAGGCGATTGGAGAGTGCTTCTAATAATTGGGTAAAGGTGGAAATTTCCATTCCGGCTGCGGTGCCCAGCGAAGCAATATAGCCGGCGAAGTCGGGCTTTTCAATTTTAATCGCACGGTCAGGCCGCCAGGACGGGCTGACACGCGGTGTGAATCCACTTTCCCGGATGGCTTTGTGGTAAACCAGAGAATCAGCCGGATCATCTGTTGTGCCGACATAGGCAACGTTAGAACGCAGAATCAGATTTTTTGCGCTGAAATCCGGTTCCTGCAATTTCGCATTGCAGAGGTTCCATACTTCTTCGGCAGTGTCGCCGTTAAGCACCCCGTCATAACCAAAATAGCGCTTTAATTCCAAATGTGTCCAGTGGTACAGGGGATTGCCGATCGCCCGGGGCAAAGCCTCGGCAAACCGCTGGAATTTCACTCTGTCAGGAGCATTGCCGGTGATTTCCTCTTCCGGCACGCCGTTGGAGCGAATCAGCCGCCATTTGTAGTGGTCGCCGCCCAGCCATACCTGGGTGATATTCTCAAACCGGCGGTCTTCTGCGATATCACGCGGGTCAATATGGCAGTGATAGTCCACGATCGGCATGGAAGATGCCCAGTTGTGATACAGCTTTTTTGCCGGTTCATTCTGTAAAAGAAAATCTTCGTCCAAAAATGCTTTCATCCTGTTTGTCATCCTTTCCTGTTTTCAAATACAAATCCTCCATATACAACCTTATATTGTATATTGGAAATATTCAGTTTCAGTATAACAGGTTTTAAAGGGAAAACAAGAAAAAATAACAGTTTTTTTATTAAAAATGGCAGTCTCCCAAACACAAAACCCTGGGATGTGCGTAAAATGCGCGGGTACGTGCTTCCAGTTTCGGCTTGAGCATATGCCACCATTCTTTTTGTGCCTCGGTGGAGCCTTCGGCAGGTGCATCAGCAGAAAGTACATCACCAAAGCACCAGTTCATAGTCCAAAGCCAGTTGGCACCCTCTTCAAAAATCCGGTCAGCATTGGGCTGAACACCACATTCGGCCCATGCACGCATCTTGTTCGTGCTCACAGCCAGCAGTTCATCGAATTCTTTTTTGGATGCAGTGTCATCCTCGGGGTACAAGTCGCGGGAAATCAGGTCAACGCAGTCATCACCCGGATACCAATCGGGATCAGGAGAGTTCCATACCCAGATCAGGTTATCGAGATGGTGATAACGGGTGAAACGGTCATACATCAGCCGCCAGAGCTTCTTGCAGGGCTCGGCACCCCTGGCGCCCCACCAGAACCAGCCGCCCTCAGCCTCGTGAAGCGGACGCCAAAGCACCGGGATATGCAGGTCGCGCAGGCGCTTCAGATTGTCGGCCAGCAGGTCAAGGTCGCGGAGGATAGCAGTGTATTCCGGGCAATTTCCGGCCATTGCCTTTTCCAGGTCAAAATCGGTATAATCAGTATAAAAGCTCTTGTTCCGGCCGCCCAGAGGAGAGAACCAGTGATAGGTATAGGTGACGATTCCGCCTTTTTTTGCCCATTCAATTGCAGTATCAATGGTGTTGCAGTTTTCCATCACTTCGGCAACCGCTTCCTCGTCGGTATCTTCATAGTTGACGTTCGGCGAATAACCGAGCAGTTCGAAGCCAGCCATTGCAGGCAGTTTTCCGGTCAGCGCCTGAATGTCACGCAGTTCTGCCGGGTCAACGGTTTTGGTGTGCTGGGCAGAGAGAATATATTTTCCCTCAATGGATTCCAAAAAGGCCATCAGGGCTTTGGCTTCTGCCGTTGCGTTGGGATTTGTCAGAGTATGCATGGTAAGGATCCTTTCTCAATACAAAACTGGGCTTTGTTCTGCACAAAATTGCAGCAAGCCGAAAAAAATCGAACGGTATTCAGTATAGCAGGTTTGAATTCAAAAGCAATAATAAAACAGACCTCTTTTGTTTTTTGGCAATTATACAAAAAACTGTCCCAAATTTGGATGAGGATTATAATAAAAGCCTCCTTTCCCAGAGGAAAAGGAGGCCGGAAGATTACATCTGAAAAACAATGCCCGCCACAGCAGCACCTGCAATATAAAAGAAAGGATGCAGTTTAAATTTGCGAAGAAGCACCAAAATCAACACAAAGAAAAACAGGGTTTTCCAGTTGAATAAATCGAGATAATTTTGCGTCTCGGCATAAACATCAAAGAAAAACAGGGTGATTTTCATGACCTGCCAGCATGCCGCAGCAATCAGTGCAGCTACGATAGGACGCAAACCGGAAAAGGAATCCTGCACCAGCTTATTTGCCTGGAATTTTTTCAGGAAATTTGCAATGATAATGATAACAATCAAAGAGGGCAGAACCAATGCTGCGGTTGCAACAATAGCGCCCAGTACACCATAAGCCTGATACCCTGCATAGGTAGCCATATTGATTCCCAACGGGCCGGGCGTAGATTCCGAAATTGCAATCATATCCGGCATTTTTTCCATTGGCATCCAGTCATACCGTGCAGCAATGTCATACAGGAAAGGAAGCGTTGCCAGACCGCCGCCTACAGCAAAAAGCCCGGCCTTAAAAAATTCATAGAACAAAAGCAAAAGTGTCATTTCTTCCAGGCACCTGCCTTTCCAAGCAACATTCCAGCTACAATACCGGCCAGAACAAACCATACGGGAGAGGGATTCCAAATCACCATAATAATCAAAGTAATCAGGAACAGGCAAATCCCAATCCATCCCTTTACGCTTTTTTTGGCCAGCTTGATAACCGTATCTCCCACCAGTGCGCACACAGCTACCCGGATTCCTGCAAAGGCATGCTGGACATAGAGGTTGTCCTGAATATTGCTCAGGAATGCTGCGATTACGGTGATAATTACCAGCGAAGGAAAAACGACTCCTGCGGTCGCCGCAATTGCACCGGTAATCCCTTTCCTTTTATAACCGATGAAAGTAGCGGTATTAACGGCAATAATGCCAGGCGTACATTGACCAACCGCATAGTAGTCCATCAGTTCTTCCTCTGTTGCCCAGCCGTATTTTTCAACGACTTCCCTTTGCAGCATGGGCAACATGGCATAGCCGCCGCCAAAAGTCAGGCCACCAATCCGGCAGAACGTGAGGAACATTGTCCAGAGTTCTTTCATGATTCCCGTATCCTCCTTAAAAAATAAAATCCTGCTGAATGGAATAAGAAAGGACGCAAGATACAGGCCGCGTCCTTTGCACAATATTCTTTATTATATCATAGTTCCCTTTATAAGAAAAGAGGCAGAGAGAGAAGAGGTTGAAAGATTGCAGTGAGACAGCCGGGTATGCTATAATATGGCAGATATTTACGGATACTTCGCGATTCATATTGATACAACAGGAGTTCCGGGTGTGAAGAAAGGAAGAGAAACGATGTTTATCAGAAGAAGAGCTGTAAAGATATGGCAGGTGCTGCTGATTGTTGCGATTGTTCTTACTGTATTCATGATTATGGCGCTTATGCAGGGAAATTATAATCTTCCAACCCCGGAGACGCCGTTTTCACAAGAGGTACTGGAAAAAATGGAGAGCATCTCCGGCTCACAGGACAACCTGTATGCGACGGCCTTTACCTTCCCGGAGGGTGACCAGGAGGAAGAACGGTTTGTCATTTCACTTTCCGGCGCAGGAGAAAACGGGCGGCGCCAGACCTGGAATGCAATTTATTATAATCAGGATGGCCGGATGCCTTACCGGATGGAGAAAACAGAAGCTGTATTGGACTTGCCGGAAGGAGCAGAAGCACTGGAAGGACTGTTTCCCCGGCTGGGTGCTTTCTGGGAAAACCGGAAAACCGTTTTTGCGCTGTTCCCGGACGAAAAAAAAGCAGCCAAAGGGGAAACGGATGTACAGTTGGATGTCCGTGACCGTTTTGGAGAAGACGGCTTGTTATTGAAACGGGAATCTGTCAGTGCGCTGGCTGCGGAATCAGAGAGCTCACCATCAACAGCTTCTGATGCAGAAAAGCAGGAATCATCTGAAACCCGGATTGCGCTGGATAAAGAAGCGGAAGGGATTATGACCATAACCATTTCGGGAGGAAAAGTGACGGAGGAAGAATATCAGCCGGGAGATTGTACGGAAGAAAGCTTTGTGTTATACCGCAGCGGTGTGCAGGATGGAATTCGTACAGAAACCCTGTTGGCAGTGGTGAATGTGGAGGAAACATAAATGGAATGGACGACAATGGAAGAACGCCCCGAGCGGGCGCTGCTGGTGTCGCTGGATACCGGAGAATTTGATGCACAATCCTCTTTGGAGGAACTGTATGAGCTGGTAAAGAGTGCCGGTGCGGAGCCGGCGTCTTCTGTGATGCAAAAACGGCCTGCTCCGGATACAGCGACCTGTGTGGGCTCCGGTATGCTGGAAGAGATTGCCGGTGCCTGCCGGATGCAGGAAATTGACTTGCTGGTATTCGACAGGGAGTTAACCCCAACCCAGATTCGCAATATCGAAGAAAAGACAGAAGTCCGGGTAGTGGATCGCACGATGCTGATTCTGGATATCTTTGCGCAGCGCGCCAGAAGCAGCGAAGGTAAATTGCAGGTAGAGCTGGCACAGCTGAAGTATATGCTTCCGCGCCTGATGGGAAAAGGTACCCAGCTTTCCCGGTTGGGGGGCGGTGTAGGTACCCGCGGCCCCGGCGAAACCAAGCTGGAAAGTGACCGGCGTCATATCCGCCGCCGGATTGCCTCTCTGCGGGAACAGTTGGAGCAGGTGGAGAAACGCCGGGAACAGATTCGCCGCCGCAGGGAAAAGGACGGCGTCATTACGGTAGCGCTGGTTGGATACACCAACGCGGGAAAGAGCACCCTGATGAACCGGCTGACACAGGCTGGCGTGTTGGCAGAAGATAAGCTGTTCGCCACCCTGGACCCAACCGCCAGAGCTTTGAAGCTGCCTGGTGGAAAAACCGTTATGCTGATTGATACAGTTGGGCTGGTACGGAGGTTGCCGCATCATCTTGTGCAGGCGTTCCGCTCTACGCTGGAGCAGGCGGCAGAAGCTGATATTATTCTGAATGTATGCGATGCGTCCAGCCCAGAGGCGAGAATTCATCTGGAAGTGACTGAAATGCTTTTGGCAGAGCTGGGGTGTGGAGATCGTCCGGTGATTCCGGTAATGAATAAATGCGACTTGGTGCCAGCACTGATGGATATGCCGGTAATCGGCGGTGCGGTTCGTATCAGTGCGCTGCATGGTGGCGGTATTGATGCGCTTTTACAGGCAATTGAAGAAAATCTGCCTGTTAAAATGCAGGTTGTACAGCTGCTGCTCCCCTTTGCACAGGCTGGCCTGGCAGCCAGAATCCGCCGGGAAGGCGAAGTGTTGGAGGAAGAATATGTAGCAGAGGGTCTTTCTCTCAAAGCCAGTGTTCCGCCAGAGCTTCTTGCAGCAGTAGAAGCGTACCGGATAGAAGATGCTCCCGCTGGTGAGCCGGACGGAGCAGAATAAAATATACGGTTTTTGAATCGGATATTTATCTTAATTAAAGAGGCAGCAGATGGAGTTTCTGCTGTCTTTTTCTTTTGGTTTCGATAAGAAACGCTTGGAGGCGTGTGCGCTTTATTGCAGAAATGGCACGATTTTACTTGTTTTCAGCGGTTTCCTCTTCTATAATAGGAATTCCTGCGCAATAATTTTATGAAATTTATGCAGAAAGATTTCGGATTTTGCAGAAATCTTTTATCATTTAAAAACGGGCTTTGCCTGGTTTAGGAGGGAATCCAATGATTGCAGTACGTCATTTATCCAAACAATTTGTCGTTTCCCGGCGGAAGAGCGGGCTGAAACATGCAGCGCAATCGCTGTTTCACCGGGAACGGGAGTTTGTGCAGGCGCTGAACGATGTTTCTTTTACCATCCCTGATGGACAGGTGGTAGGATACATCGGCCCTAACGGCGCCGGAAAAAGCACTACGGTAAAGATTTTAAGCGGAATTCTTACGCCGGACAGCGGAGAATGTGACATCAATGGGCGCACACCATGGAAACAACGCCGGGAACATGTGGCGGAGATCGGTGTGGTATTCGGCCAGCGGTCACAGCTATGGTGGGATGTACCGGTCGGGGATTCCTTTGACCTTCTCCGGGATATTTACCGGGTGCCGGAAAGCCGTTACCGCGCGAACGTATCGGAGCTTACAGAACGGCTGCAGTTGGAGAGCCTGCTGCGTACCCCTACCCGGCAGCTTTCACTGGGACAGCGCATGCGCTGTGAAATTGCAGCTTCACTGCTTCATGACCCGAAGGTACTGTTTTTGGATGAACCCACGATCGGGCTGGATGCGGTATCCAAACTGGCAGTACGGGATTTTATTCGGGAAATCAATCGCGACCGGGGCGTCACAGTGATTCTGACGACACATGACATGCAGGATATTGAAGCGCTGGCCCAGCGGATTTTGCTGATTGGAAAAGGACGGCTGCTGTTGGACGGTACGCTCGAACAGCTCAAGCAGCAGTATGGCCGGGGCAGTGTTACAGTTTCGTATAATGGGGGAGACGTGCAGGTACTTTCCGGGTTGGAGATTGTACAGCAGGAGCCGGGGCGGCTGACGGTAGCTACCGATGGTACCCGGGAAGATACGGCCCGGGTGATTGCTTCCCTTACCGGAGCGCTTTCCATTACTGATATTTCGGTCAAAGGGCCGGATGCAGAAGAAATGGTGGTCTCCCTTTACCGGGAATACCAGGTGTAAGGGGGCGGAGGCAATGAGAAAATACGTCTCTTTTTTCCGGATTCGTTTTATCAATGCCCTGCAATACCGGGCAGCGGCGCTGGCGGGTATGGCTACCCAGTTTTTCTGGGGCGGGATGCTGCTGCTCATGTTTGCGGCCTTTTACCGCAGTGCCCCAGAGAATTTTCCTATGGGATTTCAGGAACTGTCTTCTTACATATGGCTTCAACAGGCGTTTTTAGCCATGCTCAATGCATGGAGCTTTGAAAATGATATTTTCGAAGCAGTTTCTACCGGAAATATTGCCTATGAACTGTGCCGGCCTATGGGGCTTTATAGCCAGTGGTTTTTGAAAGCTTCCGCCAACCGTATGGCCCGGGCTGCGCTGCGCTGTGTACCAGTACTGGTGTTTGCGTCAATTCTCCCCGCCCCTTACGGCATAATCCTGCCGCCGGATGCAGGAACAGCTTTGCTTTTTGTTTTTTCTCTTTTTCTCGCATTAGGAGTAATAGTAGCCTTTACAATGGTTATCTATATCATTACTTTTTACACCATTTCTCCTACCGGTGTGCGCATGGCGGCTGTTTCAGCAGCTGACCTGCTTTCCGGTTCTTTGCTCCCACTGCCTTTTTTTCCTGATGGATTTCGGCAGGCAGTCGAACTGCTGCCTTTTGCTTCCATGCAGAATGTCCCGCTGCGGGTATATAGCGGAGATCTTTCCGGACAGGCAGCAGCATGGGCGATAGGATTGCAGCTGTTCTGGTTTGCTGCATTGCTGGTTTTGGGTATGTGGATGATGCGCAGGGCTTTGCATCGTGTCGTGGTGCAGGGCGGTTAAGGGGGTGCTGATACATGAAGTTATATGCAAAATTCTTCTCGCTGCATCTGCGCAGTATGATGCAGTATAAATCCTCTTTTTTTCTGATGACTCTGGGGCAGTTTATTTTGGCTTTTTCAGCTTTTTTAAGTGTCTGGTTTCTTTTTGACCGGTTCCATCAGGTTGATGGATTTACCTTTGAGCAGGTGCTCTTGTGTTTTTCTGTTACCTTGATGGCTTTCTCGTGGTGCGAAGGATTCTTTCGGGGCTTCGACACGTTTTCTTCCACGATTCAAAATGCAGAGTTTGACCGCATCCTGCTGCGCCCCAGAAATGAGATTTTCCTGGTGTTGTCGGGCAAAATTGAACTGAGCAAAATTGGCCGCCTGCTTCAGGCGTTTCTGGTGTTTCTGTATGCCCTGCCTGTAAGCGGGGTAGAATGGAATGTTCAGCGGGTGCTGGTTCTGCTGTTTATGCTAATCGGTGGAGTGTGCGTATTCTGCGGGCTGTTCTTGATCTATGCGGCAATTTGTTTCTTTACAGTTGAGGGATTGGAGTTCATGAATATCTTTACGGACGGGGGAAAAGAATTCGGCTCCTACCCCATGAGTATTTATGGCGACGGGATTCTGCGCTTTTTTACCTTTATGGTTCCGATTGCCTGTTTTCAATATTGGCCGCTGCTGTATTTATTGGGAAAGAGCGATTCCCTGTGGTGCATGCTTTCCCCTTTGGTCTGTATTGTATTTCTGCTGCCCTGCTGGGGATTCTGGCGGTTTGGCGTGCGGCATTATCAGTCAACAGGTTCATAATATATATATATATATAGGAAGCAACAGCCATCTTCTGTGGACATTCAGAAGGTGGCTGTTTTCTGTTGAAACAGGGCAAATTGTGTCAGGTCAATCACTTCAATGCCTTGTTTCCTTGCATATTGAACCGTGTACTGTGTTCCGCCGCGTTTTTTTGTCAAATATGTGATACAGCAACTGCTTTCGTCTACCATAGCTCGGTTCCTTTGGTGGAAGCAGCCCTGAAAATAGTGGTCTGGTGCTGGGGCATACTCTGAATCTGGAAGGATAAAACGCCATTCTTTCATTCTTTTTTCCGACCATTGTAAGGTGCTCCCCTGGTAAGGGAGAAACAGGCGGAGAGTAATGTCGGGGAATTCCTGTTTTAGAGACCAGACTGTCTGTGCCGCCAACGTGTCAAATCCACGGGCAGCACCGCAGCAAAAGCGGCTGTAACCGCATGCAATCAAATAACGCAGCCGGTCCTCCAATATGGCTTGCAGCGCTTCACGCTGATTTGCGGGGATTTCCCGGTGCCCGGTGAAGCAGCAGGTGTTTTCTCGCAGGTTCATCCCAGTTCCCCTTTTCTTTATATTATAGACAAAACCAGAGCTTCTCTGCGTATGATAACACGCGGGAAATTCAGATGCAAGATTCCGTGAAGAGACACCCGGATGCGTGGTTGTCAGAAGTGCTGCTTTTTTCGCATGGGAATCGAAAAAACCGGTCAAATTTTACAGGCGAAAACAACTGGCATTATAGACAAAAAAATCAAAAAATATTCTGACAAAAAAGAGAAAAAAGTTCTTGCGTTTTCGCGCGGGATGTGATAATATAAGCAAGTCAAGACTGCGACACGATATGCGATGAAGCGGGAGGTTGCGGCTGAATCAGCCGGTTTTTCCGTGGAGTATGTCCGATTTTAAACCGGGCGACAAGAATATGAGATATGCTGTGCCACGCGCTTTCGGCCTGTTACTCACCGAAAAGTGCGCCATGCCGGAATCACCGGCGCCGGATTTCCGGCTTGGGAAATGGCCAACGGCAGCTCAGACGTTTTTTATTTGTCCACACCCGGATTCTGCGTAAAAGTGAATCCGGTTTTTAAATGTCAGGGTGCGAAACACCCGGCAAGGTGTGAAAAATAAAGGCGCCGCCCGCCAACTACTTTCAAGGAGGCGATGACAGTGGCAGTCAAGGAAAAAATCAGAATTCGCATCAAGGGGTACGATCATCAGCTGGTGGACCAGTCCGCCGAAAAGATCGTCGCAACTGCAAAGCGCACGGGGGCTCGTGTATCCGGTCCTGTGCCGCTGCCTACTGAGAAGCAGGTAATCACCATTTTGCGTGCTGTCCATAAATATAAGGATAGCCGTGAGCAGTTCGAAATGCGTACCCATAAGAGACTGATCGACATTCTGCGGCCCTCCAACAAGACCGTTGAGTCTTTGATGGGCCTGGAACTCCCCGCTGGCGTTGAGATCGAGATCAAGCTGTAAGGCCTGGTTCTCAACCAACCGGACGGTCGGGGTCATGTTGGCCTGAAAGGGTCAACCAATAACCTGCACAGGAGGTATATTTCATGCAAAAAGGAATCATCGGTAAGAAGATCGGCATGACGCAGATCTTTGATGAGACGGGCAAAGTCATTCCCGTAACAGTTGTGGAAGCCGGCCCCTGCGTCGTTTCCCAGAAGAAGACTGTTGAAAATGACGGCTACGCAGCCATCCAGGTGGGCTTCGGCGACCTGAAGGCCCACCGTGTGAACAAGCCCATGAAGGGCCATTTCGCAAAGGGCAATGTGGCTCCCAAAAGAACTCTGCGCGAATTCCGCCTGGAGGACACCGACGCTTACAATGTAGGCGACCTGATTAAGGCTGACATTTTCGCCGTAGGCGATAAGGTAGACGTAACCGGCACCAGCAAAGGTAAGGGTTATGCCGGCGCTATCAAGCGCTGGGGTCTGCACCGCCTGAAGGAAACCCATGGTACCGGCCCTGTGGCCCGCCATGCCGGCTCCAATGGCCCTGTTTCTGATCCTTCCCGCGTGTTCAAGGGCAAGAGACTGCCCGGCCACATGGGTGCGGAGCAGGTAACTGTTCAGAACCTGATGGTAGCCAAAATTGACGCTGAGAACAATCTGATCGCTGTAAAAGGCGCTGTACCCGGCCCCAACGGCGGTATCGTGGTTATCCGCGACAGCGTGAAAGCGTAAGGGAAGGAGGAACAAACATGCCTACAGTAGCAGTTTTAGATATGGCCGGCAAGGAGATCGAAAAGATCGAATTGAATGAGGCTGTATTCGGAATTGAACCCAACGTTGCAGTGATGCATGATGTAGTGAAGAACATTCTGGCCAATCGCCGTCAGGGCACCCAGAGCGCTCTCACCCGTGCAGAGGTTTCCGGCGGCGGCAATAAGCCCTGGAGACAAAAGGGTACCGGCCACGCCCGTCAGGGCAGCACCCGTGCTCCCCAGTGGACCCACGGCGGTATCGTTTTTGCCCCGAAGCCCCGCTGCTATCGTTATACACTGAACAAGAAGGTCCGCCGCCTGGCTATGCTGAGCGCGCTCTCCAGCAAGGTTGCTGACAACCAGATGGTGGTCATCGACAACATTGCCACCGAAGAGTACAAGACCAAGAACATTGCGGCTATGCTGAAAGCCGTCGGCGCTGAGAAGAAGGCCCTTATCGTTCTGCCCGAGCTGGACAAGAAGGTCATCGCTTCCGCCGCCAACATCCCCGGCGTCAAGACCGCCCAGGTGAACACCCTGAATGTCTACGACATCCTCAACGCCGATATGTTTATCGTCGCCAAGGGTGCTGTTTCCAAGATCGAGGAGGTATACGCATAATGGTTGCACAGGATATCGTAATCCGCCCGGTCATTACCGAAAAATCCATGGCTGGCATGGGCATGAAGAAGTACACCTTCGAGGTTGCCCCCAAGGCCGGCAAGATTGAGATTGCCAGAGCAGTTGAAGAGCTGTTCGGCGTGAAGGTGAAGAAGGTCAACACCCTTCACGTGAGAGGCCGCCTGCGCCGTCAGGGCCGCTATCAGGGCTACACCAAGTCCTGGAAAAAGGCTGTTGTTACCCTGACCGACGACAGCAAGACCATCGAGTTCTTCGAGGGTATGATGTAAGAAACCCTTACACCGCCCGAGCCCAAGAGGCAGATATGGGAAGGAGTGGCAATCTTCCCGCAAAGCCAACATGAGGAGTGTGAAACCGAATGCCAATCATTAACTATAAGCCGACGACCCCGGCACGGCGGAATATGTCCGTTACCGATTATTCCTCCCTGTCCAAGGTGGCGCCGGAGAAGAGCCTGCTGGCTCCTATGAAGCACCGTTCCGGCCGTAACAGCTATGGCCGCATCACCGTTCGCCACAGAGGCGGCGGAAACCGCACCAAGTACCGCATCATCGACTTCAAGCGACAGAAGCACGACGTTGAGGCTACCGTTCTCACTATCGAGTACGATCCCAACCGTTCCGCTTTCATCGCTCTGGTGCAGTATGAGGATGGCGAGAAGAGATATATCATCGCCCCCAACGGCCTGAAAGTCGGCGACAAGATTGTTTCCGGCGCTGAGGCCGACATCAAGACTGGCAACGCCCTGCCCCTGTCCGCAATCCCCACCGGTACTTTTATCCACAACGTGGAGCTGTATCCTGGTAAGGGCGCTCAGCTGGCAAGAGCTGCCGGCATTATGGCGCAGCTGATGGCAAAGGAGAACGGCATGGCCCTGCTCCGTCTGCCCTCCGGCGAGCTGCGCAACGTGCCCGACGCCTGCATGGCCACCATCGGCCAGGTCAGCAACATCGACCACGAGAATGTGAAGATCGGTAAGGCTGGCCGTAAGCGTCACATGGGCTGGAGACCTACCGTTCGTGGTTCTGTTATGAACCCCAACGATCACCCGCACGGTGGTGGTGAAGGCAAGAGCCCCGTAGGCCGTCCCGGACCTGTTACCCCCTGGGGCAAGCCTGCTCTGGGTTATAAGACCCGCAAGACCCACAACCGCAGCGACAAGTTCATTGTCCGCCGCAGAAACGGCAAATAAGGCGTACAGAAAGGAGCTAATGATTTTTTATGAGCAGAAGCATTAAAAAGGGTCCTTTCGTACAGCCTGTGCTGCTGAAAAGGATTCAGGAAATGAACGCAGCCGGCGAAAAGAAGATCGTGAAGACCTGGAGCCGCGCCTCTGTGATCTTCCCGGATTTCGTTGGCCACACCATCGCTGTACACGATGGCCGCAAGCATGTTCCGGTGTATGTAACTGAAGATATGGTTGGTCACAAGCTGGGCGAGTTCGCCCCCACCCGTACCTTTAAGGGCCACGCCGGTTCCAAGACCTCTAAGTAATTGGCCGAAAGGAGTGTATAGCATGGAAGCAAGGGCAGTTCTTAAATACGCCCGCATTTCGCCCCGTAAGGTGCAGATCGTTCTGGATCTCATCAGAAACAAGCCCGCCGACCTGGCACTGGCTATTCTGAAGCATACGCCCAAGGCCGCATGCGAAGATCTGGAGAAGCTGCTGAAGTCCGCGATGGCAAATGCTGAAAATAATCACAACATGGATGTCACGAAGCTGTATGTTGCCGAGTGCTCCGTAGCCCCCGGACCGATCCTGAAGCGTATCCGTCCGAGAGCACAGGGTCGTGCATTCAGAATTCTGAAGAGAACCTCGCACATCACCCTGGTGCTGAAGGAAAAGGAATAAGCGGAAGAGGAGGTTAAATTATGGGTCAGAAAGTAAATCCCCACGGTCTCCGTGTGGGCGTCATTAAAGACTGGGATTCCCGCTGGTACGCCAGAAAAGATGTTTTCGGCGATACTCTGGTTGAGGATTACAACCTCCGCAAGGTGCTGAAGAAGCAGCTTGCTGCCGCGGGTGTTCCGAAGATTGAGATTGAGCGCGATGCCTCTAAGGTTCGCATCCACATCCACTGTGCAAAGCCCGGCATGGTTATCGGCCAGAAGGGCAGCGAGATCGAGAAGCTCCGTACTCAGTGCGAGGCTATGCTGAAGAAGCCCGTCGTGATTAACGTTGTCGAGGTTCGTCAACCCGATCTGAACGCACAGCTGGTTGCAGAGAATATTGCACAGCAGCTGGAAAAGAGAGTTTCTTTCCGCCGCGCTATGAAGCTGTGCATCGGCCGCAGCATGAAGCTGGGCGCCAAGGGTATCAAAACCCAGGTTTCCGGTCGTCTGGGCGGCGCCGAAATTGCTCGTACCGAGCAGTATCATGACGGCACCATCCCGCTGCAGACCCTGCGCGCTGACATCGACTATGGTTTCGCCGAGGCTGCTACCACTTATGGCCGCATCGGTGTTAAGGTTTGGCTGTACCGCGGTGAAGTCCTGCACGACAACCGCAAGCCCCGCAAGGAAGGAGGCAAAAACTAATGTTGCTGCCTAAGAGAGTGAAATACCGCAGAGTGCATCGCGGCCGTTTGACCGGCAAGGCACTTCGCGGCAACACCGTGACTTACGGTGAGTATGGTCTTCAGGCTCTGGAGCCCTCCTGGATCACTTCCAACCAGATCGAGGCTGCCCGTATTGCCATGACCCGTTACTGCAAGCGTTTTGGTAAGGTCTGGATCAAGATCTTCCCCGATAAGCCCATTACCGAGAAGCCCGCTGAAACCCGCATGGGTTCCGGTAAAGGTTCTCCCGAGTACTGGGTGGCCGTGGTAAAGCCCGGCCGCGTAATGTTCGAAATTGCTGATGTTCCGGAGGCAACTGCCCGTGAGGCAATGCGTCTGGCTGCCAACAAGCTGCCCATCAAGTGCAAGTTTGTGAAAAAGGAAACGGGGTGTGAAGAGTAATGAAGGCCGCAGAGATCAGAGAGATGAACCATGAAGAGCTGACTGCAAAGCTGAAGGACCTCAAGGCCGAGCTTTTCAACCTGCGTTTTCAGCTTGCAATCAACCAGCTGGATAACCCCATGCGCATCAACGCTGTGAAGAAAGACATCGCCCGCGTGAAGACCATCATCCGCGAAAACGAGCTGAAAGACAGCGCTAACGCATAAGAAAGGGAGGGTTAAGCTGTGAGCGACAGAAACATGAGAAAAACCAACGTGGGCCGCGTTGTCAGCGACAAGATGGACAAGACCGTTGTCGTGGCCATCGAAGACAGCGTTCGTCACCCGCTTTACAAGAAGATCATCAAGCGCACTGTGAAGCTGAAGGCGCACGATGAGAACAACGAGTGCAGAGTTGGCGACCGCGTTCGCCTGATGGAGACCCGCCCGCTGTCCAAGGACAAGAGATGGCGTGTAGCCGAGATCATCGAGAAGGCAAAATAATTTCCTTCGCACTCAGATAAGAAAATGGCTTTTTGGCAAAGGGTCCTTTTTAGAAGGAAACCCCCGCCAATGTAAAGGAGGAACGAACTGTGATTCAGCAGCAGACTTACCTCAAGGTAGCCGACAACACCGGCGCGAAGGAGCTTATGTGCATCCGCGTTCTGGGCGGCACCGGCAGAAGGTATGCCAATATTGGCGACGTCGTGGTGGCATCTGTTAAAAAAGCAGCACCCGGCGGCGTTGTGAAAAAGGGCGACGTTGTGAAAGCGGTAATCGTGCGTTCCGCTTCCGGCGTTCGCCGCGAGGACGGCACCTACATCCGTTTTGATGAAAATGCCGCCGTTATCATCCGTGACGATAAAAACCCGAGGGGCACCCGTATCTTTGGGCCTGTCGCCAGAGAGCTGCGCGACAAGGATTACCTGAAGATCCTCAGCCTGGCCCCCGAAGTGCTGTAATGGAGGTGCTCACTAATGAATAAAGTTCATGTTAAAACCGGTGACACCGTCGTCATCCTGAGCGGCAAAGACCGCGGCAGCAAGGGCAAGGTCCTGGCAGTCAGCCCCAAAGAGGGTAAAGTAATTGTTGAAGGCCGCAACATGGTGACCAAGCATGTGAAGCCCCGCAGAATGGGCGAGCAGGGCGGCATCGTGAAGGCCGAAGGCGCTATGTATGCCTGCAAAGTGCAGATCGTCTGCCCTCACTGCGGCAAGCCTACCCGTGTGGGCCACAAGCTCTATGAGGACGGCACCAAGGGCCGCATCTGCAAGAAGTGCGGCGAGTCGCTGTAAGGGAGGAAAGACGAATGGCAAGATTGAAGGACTACTACAAGCAGGAGGTTGCTCCCGCTCTGATGAAGAAGTTCTCCTACAAGAGCGTGATGCAGATCCCGAAGCTTGACAAGATTGTGATCAACGTCGGCGCTGGCGAGGCCAAGGACAACTCCAAGGTCATCGACAGCATTTCCACCGACCTGGCCGCTATCACCGGCCAGAAGCCCATGGTCTGCAAAGCAAAGAAGTCCGTTGCAAACTTCAAGCTGCGTGCAGGCATGAACATTGGCGTGAAGGTTACCCTGCGCGGCGACCGCATGTACGAGTTCATGGACAGACTGTTCAACGTTGCGCTCCCCCGCGTGCGTGACTTCCGCGGTATCAACCCCAACTCTTTCGACGGCCGCGGCAACTACAACATGGGTATCAAAGAGCAGCTGATCTTCCCCGAGATCGAGTACGACAAGATCGACAAGGTCCGCGGTATGGACATCTGCTTTGTAACCACCGCTACCACCGACGAGGAATCCCGCGAGCTGCTGACGCTCATGGGCGCCCCGTTTGCGAAATAAGGAGGGATTATTGTGGCCAAGACTTCTATGAAACTGAAGCAACAGAGAGAGGCAAAGTTCTCCTCCCGCAAGTACAACCGCTGCAAGATCTGCGGACGGCCTCATGCCTACCTTCGCAAGTTCGGTATTTGCCGTATTTGCTTCCGCGAGCTGGCCTATAAGGGCGAGATCCCCGGCGTGAAAAAGGCAAGCTGGTAATCGAAAAGCCGAAGAGAAGGAGGTAACACCATGCAGATTACTGATACTATCGCAGACCTGCTGACCAGAATCCGCAATGCGGCTTCCGCAAAGCATGATACTGTTGAGATCCCCGCTTCCAACATGAAGAAGGCAATCTGCCAGATCCTGGTGGACGAGGGTTATATCAAGAGCTTCAGCGTGACTGAAGACGGCAAGCAGGGCATCATTAAGGTCGTCCTGAAGTATGGCGAGGGCAAGACCCCCGTTATCAAGGGACTGCGCCGTGTTTCCAAGCCCGGCCTGCGCATTTATTCCAACGTAGAAGAGCTGCCCAAGGTCATGAAGGGCCTGGGTATCGCCATCATCTCCACTTCCAAGGGCGTTATGACCGACCGTCAGGCCCGCAAGGAGAACGTAGGCGGCGAAGTTCTGGCGTTCATTTGGTAAGATAAGGGGTGCAACTATGTCGCGAATTGGAAGAAAACCCATAAATATTCCCGCTGGCGTTGAAGTTACTGTCAACGGCAGTGATGTGACTGTCAAGGGACCCAAGGGTACCCTGAACCAGTCTTTCCACCCGAACATGAACATTGTGGTGGAGAACAACGAAGTCATCGTAACCCGGCCCAACGACGAGAAGGAAAATCGCTCCCTGCACGGCCTGACCCGTACCCTGATCCACAACATGATCCTGGGTGTGACCGAGGGCTTTAAGAAGGAGCTGGAAGTCAACGGCGTTGGCTACCGTGTACAGAAGCAGGGCAAAAACCTGGTCATGAACCTGGGCTATTCCCATCAGGTCATCATGAGCGAGAAGGACGGCATCACCATCGAGGTGCCGAACCCCAACTCCATCGTGATTCTGGGGCCCGATAAGCAGAAGGTTGGTCAGTTTGCAGCGGAAGTCCGCGAGAAGCGTCCGCCGGAGCCGTATAAGGGCAAGGGCATTAAGTACGCTGGCGAAGTGATCCGCCGCAAGGAAGGCAAGGCCGGTAAGGGCTCTAAGAAGTAAGGAGTGAATGACAAATGGTGAATAAGGCTGACAGCAACAAGGCCAGACTGACCCGCCACAAGAGAGTGCGCGGTAAGATTTCGGGCACCGCTTCCCGCCCGCGCCTGAACGTGTTCCGCTCCAGCAGCAACATCTACGCTCAGATCATCGACGATGTGAAGGGCGTTACCCTGTGCGCTGCATCCACTTTGGATAAGGAGTTCACCGGTAATGGCGGTAACAAGGAAGCTGCACGCAAGGTCGGCGAGATGATCGCTAAGCGTGCCGCAGAAAAAGGAATCACCGAGGTCGTTTTTGACCGCGGCGGCTATATTTTCCACGGCCGCGTCAAAGAGCTGGCCGAAGGCGCCCGTGAGGGCGGCCTCAAGTTCTGATAAGGAGGAATACTTTTGGCTAGAATTGACGCTTCCACCATGGAATTGAAAGAGCGCGTGGTTGCCATCAACCGCGTTTCCAAGACCGTAAAGGGCGGCCGTATCTTCAAGTTCGCTGCTCTGGTCGTTGTTGGCGACGGAAACGGCATTGTCGGCTTCGGTATCGGCAAGGCCGGCGAAGTTCCGGACGCTATCCGCAAGGGCATCGAGGATGCCAAGAAGAACCTGATGAAGGTTTCTCTCCGCGGAACTACTATCCCCCACGAGATTATCGGTGAGTTTGGCGCAGGCCGTGTCCTGCTCAAGCCCGCTGCTCCCGGTACCGGCGTTATCGCCGGCGGCCCGGTCCGTGCCGTTGTTGAAAGCGTAGGCATTAAGGACATCCGTACCAAGGCTCTGCGTTCCAACAATCCGTGCAACGTCGTCCGCGCCACGCTGGCAGGTCTTGCTCAGCTGCGCACCGCAGAGGAAGTTGCAGCTGTTCGCGGCAAGTCCGTGAAAGACATTCTGTAAGGGAGGTTTGCAACATGGAACAGATTAACGTGAAGCTGGTCAAAAGCCTGATCGGCTGCAAGAAGGACCAGATTGCAACCGCCCACGCACTGGGTCTGAAGAAGATCGGCGACTGCACCACGCAGCCCGACAATGCCCAGACGCAGGGCAAGGTGGCAAAGATTATCCACCTCGTCGAAGTGAGCAAGTAATCTGTCAGAAACGAACAAGGAGGTGCGAGTAAAATGAAGTTGCATGAACTGACTGCGGTCCCCGGTTCTACAAAAGAGTCCAAGCGTATCGGCAGAGGCCATGGCTCTGGCCAGGGAAAGACCGCTGGTAAGGGTCATAAGGGCCAGAAGGCCCGTGCAGGCCGCGGATTCCGCCCTGGTTTTGAAGGCGGCCAGATGCCCCTGCAGAGAAGAATTCCCAAGAGAGGGTTTAACAACATCTTCGCTTCGAAGATCGTTGCTATCAACGTTGGCGCTCTGGAGTGCTTCGAGAATGGCGCTGTTGTTGATACCCAGGCTCTCATCGACGCTGGTCTGGTAAAGACCGTTTGCGACGGTGTGAAGATCCTGTCCAATGGTAAGCTGAGCAAAAGCCTGACCGTGAAGGTGAACGCTTTCTCCGCTGCTGCGAAAGAGAAAATCGAAGCTGCAGGTGGGAAGGCAGAGGTGATCTGAGTTGTTCAACACTATTAAGAACGCTTGGAAAATCCCGGATCTCCGCAAGAAGATCCTTTTTACCCTGTTGATTATTGTCGTATTCAGGTTCGGTTCGGTTATCCCCGTTCCGTTCCTGGATGTACAGGCTCTGAAAGAGCTGATGGATTACGTAGATGCGCAGGGCAGCCTGGTGAGTTATGCCAACATGATGACCGGCGGCGCCTTTGCACAGGCAACCCTGTTTGCTATGGGCGTTACCCCGTACATCAACTCTTCCATCATTATGCAGCTGCTCACAGTGGCGATTCCGCCGCTGGAGCGTCTTTCCCGAGAAGGGGAAGAGGGAAGGAAAAAGATCAGTGCAATCACTCGTTATGTCACGGTGATTCTGGGCCTGATTCAGGGCACTGCATATTTCTTCTATCTGCGCAATAACAATATTACCCTTTATAACGATGGTTTCGGCCAGGTATTTGCTGCAATCGTGATTATCCTCGTGTTTACAGCAGGTACTGCATTGATGATGTGGCTGGGCGAGCAGATCAACCAGAAGGGTATCGGCAATGGTATCTCGATTCTGCTGTTTGCCGGCATTGTAGCTCGTTTGCCCTATACAGGCGAGCAGCTGTGGGCATACATTACCATGGCAAATGAGGCCCCTGAAACCTATGGCCAGTTCTATGTACTGGCTCCTCTGTGGATTGTCCTGTTCCTTGCGGTAATCTGGGTGATCGTTTTCATGAACGACGCCGAGCGCCGGATTCCGATTCAGTACGCTAAGCGCGTGGTGGGCCGGAAGATGTATGGCGGCCAGTCCACCCATATGCCCATCAAGGTGGGCATGAGCGGCGTGATGCCTGTTATCTTCGCCAGCTCAATTCTTTCGATTCCCAGTACGATTCAGCTTTTTATGGGCAGTTCTGTTGAGGGATTCTGGAAAGGCTTCTTCGATGCCTTCTCTTCCACCGGCTGGCTGTATTCCATTTTGTATTTCTTCCTGATTCTGGTGTTTGCATATTTCTATATGACCATTCAGTACAATCCGATTGAAATGGCCAATAACCTGCGCCAGAATAACGGAACCATTCCCGGCATTCGTCCCGGCAAGCCGACTGCTGAATTTATCAGCAAGATCCTTGCAAAAATTACATTGATCGGCGCTCTGTTCCTGGCGTTCATCGCTATTGTGCCGATTGTGTATGGCAATATCACGGGTCTGGGACGTCTCTCCATGGGCGGTACTTCCGTCATCATCATGGTGGGCGTTGCTCTCGAAACGGTGAAACAGATGGAATCCCAGATGATGATGCGTCATTATAAGGGCTTCCTCGATTAATACTGGAAGGAGCAAAAAAATTATGAAGCTGATTCTTCTTGGCGCCCCCGGCGCCGGCAAAGGCACGCAGGCAGAGGTTATCTGTGAGAAACTCTCTATCCCTGCAATTTCTACAGGCAATATTATCCGCGAAGCGCTGAAAAGCGGTACGGAGATGGGGCTGAAAGCCAAGTCCTATATGGACGAAGGCAAGCTGGTTCCCGATGAAGTCGTTATCGGCATCATCAAAGACCGTCTGGCTCAGGATGACTGCAAAAACGGCTTTATTCTGGACGGATTCCCCCGCACCATCCCTCAGGCCGAGGCTCTGGATGCTATGGGTGTGATCATCGACCGGGTTATCGATATCGAGGTTCCCGATGAGAAGATCGTTACCCGTATGTCCGGACGCCGTGTCTGCGAAAAGTGCGGCGCCAGCTACCACCTGCTTTATAAGAAGCCCGAGGTAGAAGGCGTTTGCGGCAAATGCGGAGGCACCCTTGTTCAGCGCAAGGATGACCACCCCGATACTGTGCTGGAACGTCTGCACGTTTACCACGAGCAGACTGAACCCCTCAAGGCCTACTACGAGAAACAGGGCAAGCTGAAGATCGTAGAGGGGCAGGAGGAAGTGGCTGATACCAGCCGCCTGACTCTTGCAGCCATTGAGGCGTAAGCATGATTGTATTGAAGACCAGCCGGGAGCTCGCAATTATGCGGGAGGCCGGACGGATTTCTGCAATGGCGCTGAAAGTTGCCGGTGAGGCGGTCGAACCTGGGGTTTCTACCTGGGAGATCGACCGTGTCGCCCGGAAGTATATCGAATCACAGGGAGCCGTCCCCAGTTTTCTGGGGTACGGCGGCTTCCCTGCCAGCGCCTGTATATCGGTGAATAACGTGGTGATCCACGGCATACCGTCTAAACGCCAGATTATTAAGGCTGGCGACATTGTAAGCATCGACATCGGGGCCATCTACGAAGGATTTAATGGCGACAATGCCTATACCTTCGCCTGCGGTGATATTTCCGCAGAAGCACAGCGGCTTCTGGACGCTACGCGCGAAAGCCTGTATGAGGGTATTCAACAGGCCAAAGCCGGGAACCGCCTGGGAGATATCGGCAGTGCGGTGCAGCGGTATGTCGAAGCGCGCGGTTACTCGGTGGTACGGGATTTTGTCGGCCACGGAGTAGGCGCGAAGCTGCATGAAGACCCTAGCGTACCCAATTACGGCACACCGGGAAGAGGTGTGCGCCTGCTGCCGGGCATGACCATCGCCATTGAGCCGATGGTAAACCAGGGGCGGCACGAAGTCCAGGTTCAGAAAGACGGCTGGACAACGGTCACCCGGGACGGCAAGCTGTCAGCCCACTTTGAGCATACCATCGCCATCACCCCCGACGGCCCTGTGATTCTCACAAAGCCGGAATAAGGAGGCAATATGGCAGAGTATGTAAGAGGTCTGGTGGTACGCGCCCGCGCGGGACACGACAAAGGCGATTTTCTGGCAGTCCTCGAAGCTGGGGACGGCTGGGCAATCATTGCGGACGGAAAGCGCCGTCCGCTTACAAAACCCAAGCGGAAAAAGCAGATCCATCTGGCGCCGACAGACACCGTTCTTTCGGAAGAACAGATGGAAACCAACCGCAAACTGCGAAATGCCCTTCGCCCCTTTGTGGAAAAGGGCTGAAATGGTACCAGGAGGTTCAGTCATGTCAAAGCAGGATGTAATTGAACTGGAGGGCGTTGTAAAAGAGGCCCTTCCCAACGCGATGTTCCAGGTGGAGCTTCCCAATGGCCACACAATTCTGGCTCATATTTCTGGTAAGCTGCGTATGAACTTCATCCGCATCCTTCCCGGCGATAAGGTTACAGTAGAGATGTCTCCCTATGACCTGACCAGAGGCCGCATCACCTGGCGTTCTAAATAACACCAATCGAATTTACGATATAACCCACTGATTAAAAGGAGGGCGCACAAAATGAAAGTAAGACCTTCTGTGAAGAAGATGTGCGAAAAGTGCAAGATCATCAAGCGTCACGGCAAGATTATGGTGATCTGCGAGAACCCCAAGCACAAGCAGCGCCAGGGCTGATTGGCGCAAACCGAAATTAACATGGAGGTGCTATCCAAATGGCGCGTATTTCAGGTATTGACCTGCCCAGAGACAAGCGCATCGAGATCGCTTTGACCTATATTTACGGTATTGGCCGCAAGACCGCTACCGACATCTGCAAGGCTACCGGTGTTAACCCGGATGTCCGCGTGAGAGATCTCTCCGAGGATGATGCAGCCAAGCTGAGAGAGTATATCGACCACAACTGCCGCGTGGAAGGCGACCTTCGCCGCGACGTTGCGTTTGACATTAAGAGACTCATTGAAATCGGCTGCTATCGCGGCGTGCGTCACCGCAAGGGACTGCCCGTAAGAGGACAGCGCAGCAAGACCAACGCCCGTACCCGCAAAGGTCCCAGAAAGACCATGGCCAACAAGAAGAAGTAAGACAGGGAGGGATTAACCGATGGCAGCACAAAAGGGTAAGAAAGTTACCGCAGTTCGCAGACGCCGCGAGCGCAAAAATATCGACCGCGGTGCTGCGCACATCCAGTCCACTTTTAACAACACCATAGTTACCATTACCGATATGCAGGGCAACGCTGTTTCCTGGGCAAGCTCCGGTGAGCTGGGCTTCAGAGGCAGCCGTAAGTCCACCCCCTTCGCCGCTCAGACAGCTGCTGAAACCGCAGCCAAGCTGGCGATGGAGCATGGCATGAAGACCGTTGAGGTCTATGTGAAGGGCCCCGGCGCAGGCCGTGAGGCTGCAATCCGCGCTCTGCAGGGAGCAGGCCTGGAGGTCAGCATGATTAAAGACGTGACCCCCATCCCCCACAACGGTTGCCGCCCCCCCAAGAGAAGACGCGTATAATCACAACATCGAGTATTAGGAGGTGCCACGTTAACTATGGCAAGATATACAGAAGCTGTGTGCAAGCTGTGCCGCCGCGAGGGCCAGAAGCTGTTCCTGAAGGGCCAGAGATGCTACACAGATAAGTGCGCTCTCAACCGCAGAGCTTATGCTCCCGGCCAGCATGGCCAGGGCCGCAAGAAGACCTCTGAGTACGGCATGCAGCTGCGTGCCAAGCAGGTCGCCCGCCGCTACTATGGCGTGCTGGAAGGCCAGTTCCGCGCTTATTATGAGATGGCTACCAAGATGGAAGGCAAGACCGGTGAGAACCTGCTGAAGATCCTGGAAAGCCGTCTGGATAATGTTGTCTATCGTCTGGGTTGGGCCAGCTCCCGCGCAGAAGCCCGCCAGCTGGTTGTTCACGGCCATTTCAACGTGAACGGTAAGCGCGTTGACATCCCTTCCTACCTGACCCGCGTAGGCGAGGTTGTTTCCATTCGTGAGAACAGCCGCCAGAGCGCCAAAATCAAGGCTGTTGTGGAAGAGAATGCTGCACGTCCCTGCCCCAAGTGGCTGGAAGTGAACCGCGAAAACCTGGAAGGCAAGATCGTTGCCGTTCCTGCTCGTGAGGATATTGACCTTGAAGTTGACGAAACGCTCATCGTTGAGTTGTACTCCAAGTAATCCCTTCAGTACAGAAACAAAGCTGGCTGATGGTACGGCGGGCCGGAGAGTTCCGGTTCGCCATCGAGTGAAGGAGGTTCGCAAATGATCGAGATTGAGAAGCCCAGAATCGAAACGGAAGAGTTATCAAACAACGGAACTTACGGCCGCTTCGTGGTAGAGCCTCTGGAAAGGGGTTTCGGTACCACTTTGGGCAACGGCCTGCGCCGTGTGCTGCTTTCCAGCCTGCCGGGCGTTGCTGTAAAGTCCATCAAGATCGACGGCGTTGTGCATGAGTTTTCCACCATTCCCGGTGTGAAAGAGGATGTCACCGAGATCGTGCTCAATATCAAGGGTTTGACCGCCAAGCTGCACTGCGACGGCCCCAAAACGGTGGAGATCTGCGCCGAGGGTCCGTGCGAGGTTACGGCTGACTCTATCAAGTGCGACAGCGAGGTTGAGATCCTGAATCCTGAGATGCACATTGCTACCTTGGGCGAGGGTGCTAAGCTGTATATGGAGCTGACTCTGGATAAGGGCCGCGGCTATGTCAGCGGTGACCGCAACAAGCAGAGCATGCCTGCAGGTGTGATCGGCGAGTTGCCGGTAGACTCCATCTACACCCCCGTTCTGAAGGTTAATTTCAACGTGGAAAGCACCCGCGTTGGTCAGAGCATTGACTTTGACAAGCTGACACTGGAGGTTTGGACCAATGGTGTCATCAGTGCACAGGAAGCCGTTTCTTTGGCTGCAAAAGTTCTTACCGAACACCTGAACCTGTTTGTTGACCTGTCCGATAAGGGCAGCAGCACCGAGATCATGGTGGAGAAGGATGATAAGGGCAAGGAAAAGGTACTGGAAATGACCATTGAAGAGCTGGATCTCTCGGTTCGCTCCTTCAACTGCTTAAAGCGTGCCGGCATTAATACGGTGGAAGACCTCATCAACAAGTCCGAAGAGGATATGATGAAGGTCCGTAACCTGGGCCGCAAGTCCCTTGAAGAAGTTGTGTGGAAGATGGCCTCTTTGGGCTTTAATCTGCGCAAGGATGAGGAATAAACGGCATACCTGCCGGAACTGAAACTATTTAACGTAAAAGGAGTGAAATTTCGATGCCCGGAACCAGAAAGCTCGGAAGAGACACTGCTCATAGAACCGCAATGCTGCGTGCAATGGTAACGTTCCTGCTGGAAAACGGCAAGATCGAGACCACCGCTACCCGCGCAAAGGAAGTTCGCGCACTGGCGGAAAAAATGATCACCATTGCCAAGGAGAACAATGTGCACAACCAGAGACTGGTCAATGGCTTTGTTACCAAGGAAGCTGTTGCGCACAGCCTGTTCACCGAGATCGCTCCCAAGTATGCGGACCGCAATGGCGGCTATACCCGCATCACAAAGCTTGGACCGCGTCGCGGCGATGCTGCTGAAATGGCTATCATTGAGCTGCTGTAATTTTCAGATAAAGAAAAGCCTGTTCCCAAAGGGAGCAGGCTTTTTTGATGTCCACAAAACGTAATTACTGTTTCGGCTTTTGATGCTGCCGAATAAAGGGCGGTTTGATTTCCTCATTCATCAGTTCTGCATAGGCTTTTACCTTTCGAAAAGTGTTGCCCATCATCTCGTTTTCACGATAATCACGCAGTTCTGACAGATCAAATTCTGCAAGAAAGATTTTTTCTTCCTCTTCACCGGCTACAAAAATACGGTTGTCCCGTTCTCCGTTATCATCCCAGATAATAGGGCTTAATGCACAGGAATGTCCCATCCTCTTTCCGGGCGGATTGGCCATAACAACACCCGTCATATTCTCATAGGCTCGGGTAGAAAGTGCATTCACCCGATGAAACATCTCAGAGCAGTCGTTGGGAACCAGAATGATTTCTGCTCCCTTCATCATCAGGACACGTGCGCTTTCGGGATATTCGCGGTCATAACAGATCATAATGCCGATCTTTACTCCCTCGAATTCCGCTGCAAAAAATTCATCCCCGCTTTCCAACATGCGTTCACTGGAAAAATCGCAGGTATGTACCTTGCTGTATTTTAGAAGGATTTTTCCGCTGCGGTCAATCAGGAATGCGGTGTTGCGGGGGCGGTGGTTGCCTTTGGTATATCCGGTAATGATAACACCGATTTCCATTTCCTGGGCAGCTTTTTGAAAAGCCAACAGATGAGGGTCATCCTCTTCCATAGCAGAAGCTGCCCATTTGCGAAACACCTCAGTTTTTTCGATTTCTTCTATGGGGATACTGTCATCAAATTCAGGAAATTCATATCCGGTAATCCAACATTCGGGAAAAAGGACCAGATCAGCCCCCATGTTTTTGGCTTCCCGCATACAGGAAATTCCAAGCTGTGTGTTTTTATCACGGTCATAGGGGTCGCGACGTTTCTGAACTACAGCAATGCGCAATTTATTGGTTATCATTTTTTCTCCTCCCGTATATTTTGATAAATGAAAAGCGCCCGAAAACAGATTGGGCGCTTTTTGCTCCTATATATCTATTGTAAATTTTCCCCGGCTCCAAAGCCACAGTGGCGTATGAAGTGCGATAGGAATAAAGTCGCTTCCGACAAGCAATTCTTTCCACCGCTCGGCAGTAATAAGCTGTGCATCCGGGTGTTCTGCTTCTTCACCGGTGAGAATTCCCAAGCGTACACTTGCCTGAATTACATGTGTATCCGGTGCAATCGAAAGAGCTTCCCAATCGCAAAATTCCATGTCAGTACGTTGTCCAATGACATACAACCAGTAATTGCAAATTTTATTTCCGCCAAGATAGGGGAACTCTTTTTTGTGCTGTTGAATGAACTCTTTGATTTTCTGCACCGAGCAATCATTTTGCCAAAATAAAGTACGAATATCCCCGTCCAGTCGGTTTTCAATGGTCTGGCAAAGGGTGTGCCAAATAGCAGGATGACGGTTTGGCTGCAATGCCACTCGATATTTCACCAAAATTTGCCGAAGTTCTTCTTCATCCATCTCACAAACAGAGCGGCTATCAAACACTTTTCGGGCGTAATTGTCCCCATACATGCGATTGGCACATTCCCATAGTGTGTAAGAATTTCTCTGGTAATTGAGTGCCATAGGTAGTGTGAAATAAAGATAGTTTTCTTTTGAATCTCTGGGAAGGGCCGGATTTTCATCTTCGGGCATCTTTTCGCCACCCAACAGTCCATTATGATACGCTTCCAAAAGATGCTGTATCCTTTCAAGAATTCTATCGCGATTCATGTTTTGACTCCCGACCACAGTTTTTCTCATACAAAATCCGCAGGCCATGCAGCAGCAGATCCGGCTCTACGTGGAGCTTTTTCCGGCAAAGAGGCGCTACCATGGAAATATTTCCGCCGGTTGCAACTACCGTGACCGCTTCTCCCATTTCGCGCTCGACTCTGGCAATCAGTCCGTCCAGCATGGCGGCGCTGCCATAGACGGAACCGGATTTCATACAGTCCAGCGTATTGGTGCCAATCATTTTTTCCGGCGGCTCCAGGCTGATATTCTGGGGCAGCTGGGAAGCCCGGGCGGAAAGAGCGTCTACTGCCAGCCGCAATCCGGGAATAATCATGCCGCCCAGAAAGTTTTTGTTTTTATCAATCACAGAAATAGTACTGGAAGTGCCCATATCCACGATCATGATGGGGAGCGGATATTTGGCACAGGCCGCCACTGCATCCACAATGCGGTCGCTGCCTACCTGGGCGGGAATGTCAGTTTTGATATTCAGACCGGTTTTTACTCCAGCCCCTACTACCAGCGGGCGTTTTCCGGTAATCTTTTCCATAGCGTCGCGGAATACCGGGCGGAGAACCGGCACCACCGAAGACACAATGCCGCCGTCAATATTTTCGGTGGCAATGCCCCTCATGGCAAAAATTCCGGAAAGGAGCAGGGTGTATTCCTCTGCTGTACGGGAACGGTCGGTTGCAAGCCGGAAGGAGGAAATCAACTTTTCGCCTTCCAGGCAGCCAACTACAATTTGTGTATTTCCAATATCAACCGCTAAAATCACGGGTTCACCCCCCGGAAAGCCGGTTCAGAAGGTTTCCGGCAGTTCTTTTCGTAAAGAAGCCCCAGCCCCCGCAGCAGCAGGTTCGGTTCTTCATGAATTCTTCTTTCACAATAGGGTGTTACCAGAGAGATCAGGTTTCCGGTAGCCACTGCCGTGACTGGAGCACCCAGTTCATCTTCCACCCGGTCAATAATTCCGTCAATCATGGCGGCGTTGCCATAAATCGCTCCGGAGCGCATACAGTCGATGGTGTTGGTACCGATCAGATGATCCGGTGCTTCGAGGCTGATATTCAGCGGCAGCTGGGAAGCCCTTGCCGAAAGGGCATCCACTGCAACTCGCAGGCCGGGGATAATCATACCGCCTAAATAGCTGCCGTTCTGGTCGATGACAGATGCTGTAGTGGCGGTTCCCATGTCAAAAATCACGATAGGACGGGGATATTTCGCACAGGCTGCCACTGCTGCCACTACCAGATCGCCGCCCAGCTGGGCAGGGTTATCGATTTTGATATTCAAACCGGTCTTGACTCCAGCTCCCACCAACAGCGGTTTTTTCCCGGTGAGTACCTGTACCGCGTCACGAAGCACCGGGCGCAGCATGGGCACCACAGAAGAAATAATCCCTCCGGCCAATTTTTTGGGGTCGATATGATTCATTTCAAAAATCCCTTTGAAAAGCAGGGCGTATTCATCTACCGTTTTGGAGCGATCGGTGCTGATGTGGGAAGTAAAGATCAGCTTTTCTCCTTCCATGCAGCCGATGACCGCATTGGTGTTGCCCATATCAATGGCGACGATCATAGTATTGACACCTCGGTATAGCTTATTTTCTGGGAGCGCCGTTTTTCAGCGGGTCACGCTTCATGAGCTTCTGCATGGGCAGGCACACAGCGCCAGTGAGCACAGCGGCGGCAATAGCCTCCGGCACGCCGTTGGCGGCTACCACGCCCATAATCAGGCCCAATACGGCGTCTACACCCACGCCTTTGAGAGCTGCATAGGCGTCACGGAACAGGACGAAAATCAGACCCATGACAAAAGCAGTATTGATAAAAGCCCCTACCGCGCCGGTAATGACCAGCTGGATGGTGCGCAGCTGATAGTTTTCCTTTTTAAAGGGAAGGCGGAGCAGCTGGAACATAAACCAGGGCAGAACGCCAACCAGAATCCGAGGAATAAAGCAGACCACAAGAGCCCACCAGCTGCCGCTGTCGGTACCCGGTGCGGGAATCAGGGGAGAAAAGGCAAAGGACAGGGCGGTGGGCGTAAAGGTGTTGCTGACGAAGCTGCACAGGCCGAAAAGGAAGCCCAGCACCGCGCCCTTTTTGGGCCCAAACAGAACAGAGCCGATGATAACGGGCACGTGCAGAATCGTAGCCTTAATGAGAGGCAGCTGGATCATGCCCAGCGGAGTAAAGGCCAGCACCAGGATAATGGCGATGAAGAGACAGAGCAGAATGGTGTCCTGCATATTGTCCTTGTGGAACAGTCCGCGGCTTCGGGTGGATGTTTTGTTTTTCATAAAAATTCCTCCTGCTGCTGCTCCGGTAAGGATGCAGCGCGTTATTTTGGGGGAAGCACACCGGATTTCCCATAGGTGCGTTACCGTTCTGCAAGCAGTTCCGGGGCACGGGGAAAAGAAGGGGCTTCCGGCTATATTATAAGAGATTAGGGCTGGAAATGCAAGAAGGGGAGTGGATTGTTTCAAAACAGAAAATGTGGTATACTTGGCGCGGAGTGTCTTACGGTTTCCAAAGGGGATACGTCTCTCTGGACTCTGTAAGCAATCCGCGCCAAGTTTTTACCCTGCTATTTTTTTAGTAAAGAGGTTTTTTCATTGGATTATCACGAGTTACTCAACCTTTCTTCCGATATCGGGCGCCTGCTCCTGCAAAACGGCGCAGAAATTTACCGAGTAGAAGAATCTATGGAACGGGTTTTTGCCGCCTATAACGTCAGTGGCCAAGTCTATTGTGTCCCCACCACCATTATTGCCACGATTGTTACCCCCGAAGGGGAAAATATCTCCAAAGGGGTCCGGGTGCGTTCCCGCGGAACCGATTTTGATAAGGTCATGGCCGTTAACGACCTGTGCCGCCGGATATGCCGGGAAAAACCGGAATTTTCCGCCATCCGGGAAGAGCTCTCCAAAATTCCCGGGCGTCCGGTGTACTCCCTGCCCGTTACCTGCTTGGGCTGGGCTTTGGTGGGCTTTACCTTCGCCCTGATATTCGGCGGGGATTTCTTCGACGCAGCCTGCGCATTCCCTACGGCTGTTGTGGTATGTCTATTGCAATACCTTCTGAACAAGCTGGAAGCCAATCAGTTTTTCTCTTTGATGGCAGAGAGCTTCCTCATCGGCACGCTGGCCATCCTTTCTGTGAAACTTGGGTTGGCAAGCAACGCGGATAAGGTCATCATCGGCGTGCTCATGAACCTGGTGCCGGGCATTGCCCTCACCAACTGCATCCGGGATATTTTAGCCGGGGATTTGATGTCCGGCGTTTCCAAAATTGCAGAGGTGTTCCTCATCGCCGTATTTATCGCCCTGGGCGCTGTCATGGCGGTATATGGCGCGCGCCTGATTCCCGGACTATAAGGAGGCAGCTATGGATTGGACTGCAATTTTAAAAGATGGGCTGCTGCCTTGCCTCTACAGCTTTATCGGCTGCATCGGGTACTCTATTATCTTTAATATTCAGGGAAAACGCCTGATTCCGGTGGGTATCGGCGGCGGGATTTCCTGGGGGGTCTATCTGCTGTGTTCGGCTTTTCTGCCCAGTATCGCTTCCTATTTTCTGGCGGCAGTGGCGTTATCGCTGTATTGCGAGATCATGGCCAGGGTGACGAAAACGCCGGTAACGGTCTTTTTGCTTATTGCTTTGTTCCCATTGGTCCCCGGCGGCGGCATTTACTACACCATGGAACACGGAATCAACGGGGAAACGGAGCTGTTTCTGGAAAGTCTGCTGTCTACTTTGGGAATAGCCGGCTCTCTGGCGCTGGGAATTCTGCTGGTATCCTCCGCTATGCGGCTGGGAGCAAAAGCACGGGAATTGAGAAGAAAATCATAATGGCGTATAGAAAGGAAACCCCATGATTGTTTTAACACTGGAACAGATTACAAAAAATTACGGCATAAAGCCGCTGATGGACCATATAGACCTGACCATTGAAACCGGCGACCGCATCGGTGTGATTGGTGTGAACGGTACCGGAAAATCCACCTTTTTGCGGGTGTGCGCCGGCATCGAGGAATCCGACAGCGGCAAACGCATCACTGCTTCCGGAATGAGGGTGGGATATCTTCCCCAAAGCCCGGATTTTACCCCCGGTACCACTGTTTGGCAGGAGGTGCTCCGCCATGCCGCGCAAAATCAGAAAGAATCCGCAGAGTTTGAGTGCCGGGCCATGCTGACCCGGCTGGGAATCACGGATTTTGAGAAGGATGTGTCTACCCTTTCTGGCGGGCAGAAAAAGCGGGTCGCCATGGCGGCCGCGCTGGCCGGGCAGGTGGAGCTGCTCATTCTGGACGAGCCCACCAACCACATCGACAGCGCCACCGTGGAATGGCTGGAAACGTATCTGGCCGGATATCGGGGCGCACTGCTCATGGTTACCCATGACCGGTATTTTTTGGAGCGGGTGTGCAACCGCATGGTAGAACTGGACAACGGCATTTTAACCCCCTATCCCGCCAACTACAGCAAATATCTGGAACTGAAGGCGGAAAAAGAGGCCATGGCGGCCGCTTCCCTGCGGAAGAAAAAAGCCCTGTACCGCAAGGAGCTGGAATGGATTCACCGGGGCGCACGGGCCAGAACCACCAAAGCCCAGTTCCGGGTCAATCGGTTTGAAGAGCTGAAAGATGCAGCCAAAACCCCCGTTCCGGAGCAGGAACTGGAGCTTTCTTCCTTACAGACACGGCTTGGCAAAAAGATTGTGGAAATCGACAATGTTTCCAAAGCCTATGGGGACAAAGTGCTGTTCCACGATTTCTCCTATAACCTTTTGCGCCGGGACAGGCTGGGCATTATCGGCCCCAACGGCTGCGGCAAAACCACCCTTTTGCGGGTGATGCAGGGCATTGTCCAGCCGGACAGCGGCGAGGTACGCATCGGCGAAACCGTAAAAATCGGTTATTTCTCTCAGGAGTGTGAGGGGCTGGATAACAACAAAACCGTACTGGATACCATCCGGGATATTGCCTGGCAGGCCGAGACTCCCGAGGGAACGTTGACTGCTTCCCAGATGCTGGAAAATTTCCTGTTCCCCGGAGCCATGCAGCATGCGCCGGTAGGCAGGCTTTCCGGTGGAGAGAAACGGCGGCTGTACCTGCTGTGCATCCTCATGACCGCTCCCAATATCCTGCTGCTGGACGAACCTACCAACGATTTGGATATCCAGACCCTGACCATTCTGGAGGATTACCTAGACAGCTTTTCCGGTGCGGTGGTGTCGGTTTCCCATGACCGGTATTTCCTTGACCGCATGGCAGAGCATGTGTTTGTGTTTGAGCCGGACGGCACGCTGACTCCTTATCTGGGCGGCTATACCGATTACCGCGCCGCAGCGCCTCAGCCGGAAACAGAATCCAGGGAGGCACCCAAAAAGAAAGAAAAGCCCAAGCGGGAACCAAAGCTGAAATTTTCCTTTAAAGAGCAGCGGGAGTTCGAGACTATCGACGGCGATATCGCCGCTTTGGAAGAGGCTATTGCTAAGAAGGAGCGGGAAATCGAGGAAAACGCTTCCCGGTTCGACTTGCTGCCCGGCCTGCTGGCGGAAAAAGAGGAACTGGAAGCCAGGCTGGACGAGAAAACCGAGCGCTGGGTATACCTTAATGAGTTGGCAGAAAAAATAAATGCTGCGAAAGCCCTTACATAAAGAGAAAAGATGTGTTATAATCAATACCAATGAATGGTAGTCACCGTGGAAGAAACGGCAGCGAGACGAAAGTTCCGCTGCCGTTTCTTTTTTTGTGTGCGCCAAATAAGGAAATGAGAAAAGGAGTACCTGTTATGCCCAAGACAAAATTTCAAAATGTTGTATTCACTGTCATCATGGCCTGTATTATGGTGTATGGGATGATCGTCTACAATGTGGCTTTAAACACTGGAGGCGTTACCAACGAGACTTTCCTGCTGGCACTCCATGAAATGCCCATCATGGTGCCTATTGCCTTTGTACTGGAGTTCTTTGTGGTGGAAAAACTGGCAGCCCGCCTGGCTTTTTCTTTTATGCGTCCCACAGATCGTCCTCAATTGATTACCTATGCGATTTCCACCATGATTGTCTGCATTATGTGCCCCACTATGAGCCTGATTGCAACACTGCTGTTTAAAGAGCCCAGCTTTGGAACCTGGATTCAGACCTTTGGCTGTAACCTGCCCATGGCACTGCTCTGGCAGCTTTTGTACTGCGGCCCGCTGGCGCGTTTTTTGTTCCGCCTGATTTTTGCCAAGCAGATGAAGGCGGATGCCGCACAGCAAAGTGAAGAAACCTATGCCTGCTGAGAGAGAAAGATAAAAAATTGTTCTTTATCTTTGAAATCGGCTGCCGCCCTTGATTTTCGACGGTAAATAGGATATAATGTTTTCAGTTATTTTCTGTTAATTTATTGTCTTTTCCAATTTGCTGTTTGGAAAAGACAAATTAAAAAATGGAGGACTGAAAATGTTAGTATCTGCAAAAGAAATGCTGACCAAGGCCAAGGCTGGCCACTATGCTGTAGGACAGTTCAACATCAACAACCTGGAGTGGACGAAGGCTATCCTGCTCACTGCACAGGAGCTGAATTCCCCTGTTATTCTGGGTGTTTCCGAGGGTGCAGGCAAGTATATGTGCGGCTACAAGACCATCGTTGGCATGGTGAATGGTATGCTGGAAGAGCTGAAGATCACCGTTCCCGTAGCTCTGCATCTGGATCACGGCAGCTACGAGGGCGCTAAAGCCTGCATCGAGGCTGGCTTCTCCTCCATTATGTTCGACGGTTCTCACTATCCGATCGAAGAGAACATCGAGAAGACCAAGGAACTGGTTGCTATCGCTGAGTCCAAGGGCATGTCCGTTGAAGCTGAAGTCGGCTCCATCGGCGGCGAAGAGGACGGTGTGATTGGCGCTGGCGAAGTGGCTGATCCCGACGAGTGCAAGATGATCGCTGATCTGGGCGTGACGATGCTGGCTGCTGGCATCGGCAACATCCATGGCAAATATCCCGAGAACTGGCCCGGCCTGCGTTTCGACGCTCTGGATGCTATCCAGCAGAAGACCGGCGTGATGCCTCTGGTTCTGCATGGCGGTACCGGTATCCCCGCCGACATGATTAAGAAGGCTATCGATCTGGGCGTTTCCAAGATCAACGTGAACACCGAGTGCCAGCTGTCCTTTGCAGCTGCTACCCGCAAGTACATCGAAGAAGGCAAAGACCTGCAGGGCAAGGGCTTCGACCCCCGCAAGCTGCTGGCTCCCGGCTTCGAGGCTATCAAGGCTACCGTTAAGGAGAAGATGGAACTGTTCGGTTCCGTTGGCAAGGCCTGATTGCGCTGTAAATCCTGATTAAAAATAGGCCGCTGTACCGAAAAGGTACGGCGGCCTTATTTTTTTTGTCGGTTGACGTAAATACAAACCCTTTGCAAACATGAAAAAGCCCTTTCCGTTTTTTCGGAAAGGGCTTTTTCCCCTTACGGGATATAGAGAGCTGTAGCCATGATGAGATTCTACTAGAAATTATTGATGAGTTACCGTCCCCTCGCGGGGATAAGTTGCAACAGCAAAAATGACGGGAAATTATCCCTGATAGCTGCTGCTTTTTTATAGAATACCAGATTTTTCATCATAATGCAAGAGGAAAGAAGAGATTTCAGATGTGAAGAAGAGATTTCAGATGTGAAGCGCTGAAATTTCAGCTTTTTTCTGCGCCCCCCTTTCCGGCGGTGGATAAAATCGTCCGTATTCAGGAAGTTGGCGCAAAACATCTCGCTGTTATAGCGCCAGAACGCCGTTGTCACTTTCAATCAATTCATAGATGCGTTCTTCCATGCCGGTTTGTACATTGATATACACCAGAATATCTTCACCGTCTTCACCCTTGCACACAAATTCCCAGCACAGGACTTCATCCAGCCCCGGCGTGGGAATCAATGCCAGGTTCGGCTCATGCTGGATTTGTAAACGCGGGCTAATGGATTCCCGCGCTTTTTCGGCTGAAACGGCGGCCCCTTCAAAACTTCTGGTATGGTGGTTCATCAGGTAACCGGAGGCGTTGTAGGAGACAATCTCTCCGTTATCCAGCGCCACGCCCACTTTGATTAAGTCGGGGTAACAGGTCACAGAAAGGGAATCAGTTTCTTCCAGCCAGGCAAAATTAAATGTGCAGATTCCATCTGCCGTGATATAATAGCTTTCTTGAAAACTGGTAATACCGGATTTTTTCAGAAAATCTTCCGCTTTTTTCAGGGCTTCTTCCTGAGAGAGCTTGTTTTCTTTAATTGTTCGGGAATTGGAGATGGAGCATAAAAGCCCACCATCCTTGGTGACAGAAATGCGGATATCCCCGCTGGTAAAGTTATAACAGGGCAGGCCGCCGCCGGTATCGGTAGTGTGCTCCAGTTCAGAAGATTTTACGCCCAAATATTTTGCTGCGGCCTGTTCTGCATTTCCCTGCGGCAGACGTTCCAGCCCTTTGGTGGCTTTGGCGGTCATCTGGGAAATATGGTCGCTGAATGGCCCATCATAAATCAGGGTAGGATATTCTCCAAAGGCAGAAGCGCTTTTTTCCAGCTCGCCTCCAAATGCAGGCAGTGCTTCTGTAATATTCTGCAAAGTCGTTTTGGCTTCGTTCATGGTTACTTTTCCATATCGGAAACGCTCTTCCAGTTTTTGCAGCTCTTCGTTCAAAGTTTCAGCATATTTTCGAAGCATGGAAAGGTTCTCAAAATCTTCGTCTCCCAGCGTAGAGCCGGCAGCCAGCCGTCTGGAAAGATAAGAGGCATAGTCGCCCGATTGCGCCAGAAAGCGATTGATATTGCCGGAATTTTCTCCGGATACAGGCAGAGCAGCCAATGCAGCTTTTGCACCGGAAGACTCTTCCAGAAGCTGTGCGGCAAGGCTTGTCTGTGCAGTAGCCGTGTTGGCATATCGTACTTTTTCCAAAGCAGCTTCCATTCCGGTTACATAACCGGAAAGGTCGTTGACAGCCCGTTGGTATACGTAAGAAAGGGTAGTTTCTGCTTCAGCAGCCTGCATATTGCGTACAGAGAGCCCGACCCCCAATACGGTTACGGCTGCCAGTACAAATATACCGGTTCGGATTTTTCCTCTTCGGGTCATGAAAAGTCCTCCTTTGCCAGAGTCTGTTGAGAAAAGTATGGCCGAAGAGCAGAAAAATATACCTGTGTTTCGTAAAAGACGTGACCTGTGTTATAATATCGGCATAACGATTTTGCAGAAAGGGGAAGAAGCATATGACAGAAAACCTCAAAGAACAGCTTTCCCGTACTGAATTGCTGTTGGGCGCTTCTGCCATGGAAAAGCTGTGTCATGCGCGTGTAGCCGTGTTTGGCGTGGGCGGCGTAGGCGGATTTGTAGTAGAAGCTCTGGTGCGCAGCGGTGTGGGAGCATTGGATCTCATTGATGGGGACACGGTATCTCTGTCCAATTTGAACCGCCAGATTATTGCCTTGCACAGCACGGTCGGAAGGCTGAAAACCGAAGTGATGGGAGAGAGAATACACGATATCAATCCGGAAGCCAAAGTGGTGCTGCATAGCTGCTATTTTACGCCGGATAATGCCGAAGAGTTTGACTTTTCGCAATATGATTATATCGTCGATGCAGTGGATATGGTAACGGCGAAGATTGAACTGGCGGTACGGGCAAAAGCAGCCGGGGTTCCGATTATCAGCAGTATGGGAGCGGGGAATAAACTTGACCCGTCTGCTTTTGAAGTGGCTGACCTTGCGAAGACAAGCGTTTGCCCATTGGCGCGGGTGATGCGCCGTGAGCTAAAAAACCGTGGAATTCAGCATATGAAGGTGGTCTATTCCCGCGAGGAACCGAGAAAACCCGAAAGCAGAGAAGAGAACGGACGGCGTTCTGTACCCGGCAGTGTAGCGTTTGTTCCTTCTGCTGCTGGGTTGGTGCTGGCAGGAGAGGTCATCCGGGAATTGGCTGGTCTTACATAACGATTACAGGCGTACTAACCGCAGAGAGTAGCGGATAGTGCGCCTGTTGCCATGTAAATTCAACTGTCAATACAGTTTCTGCATAAAAAGAATAAAAAACTCATAACAAACCGCAAAACTGGATGGGAAGAGGCGGTTTTTCTTTTCATTTTTTTCGTGATATGGTATAATAGAACGAATTATCTAAGAAGATTTGCAAAAGAAAGGAGCGGTTTTGTGATTATTCTGGGTCTGGACCCCGGATATGCCATTGTGGGCTATGGGATAGTGCAGGCACAAAACAGCCGTTACCGCTCGCTTGAGCATGGCGCGATTGTCACCAGGGCGGGAGAACCTTTTGAGCGGCGGCTGGAAATCATCTATGACGCCCTTTCTTCCGTTTTGGAAAAGTGGAAACCCGAATCGATGGCGCTGGAAAAGCTCTATTTCAGCAATAACAAGACCACGGCTATCGGCGTGGCAGAGGCCCGTGGGGTTATTCTGCTGGCGGCGAAAAAGGCCGGGGTGCCGATTTTTGAATATACCCCCATGCAGGTGAAAATGGCGGTCACCGGCTATGGCGGGGCCAAAAAGCCACAGGTTATGGAGATGACCCGCCGGCTTTTGTGTTTGCAGGAAATTCCCAAACCCGACGATACCGCTGACGCGCTGGCTATGGCGATTTGTCACGGACAAGCCGCAGGCTCCGCTTTGCGGAGAAGCCTGCTTCGCCGGGGTTGATACAACAGGGAGGTATCGTGATGTTTTACAGCGTAAAAGGAAAACTCATCCATTCAGAACTGGGATTTGTCGTGGTAGAGTGCGGCGGTGTGGGCTTTAAGTGCCTGACCACCCTGAGCACCCAGCGGAATCTGCCCCAGCTTGGAGAAACAGTAACCCTGTATACCCACCTTAACGTCCGGGAGGATGCGCTGGATTTATTCGGTTTTTACAGCATGAGTGAGCTGAATTGCTTCAAAATGCTCACCGGCGTCAGTGGTGTTGGCCCCAAAGTGGGGCTGGCCATTTTGTCAGAGTTGACCCCCGAGCGGGTGGCCATGGCAGTGGCTTCTGGTGACAGCAAAGTGCTGACCCGTGCCAGCGGTGTCGGCCCCAAACTGGCCCAACGAATTGCGCTGGAGTTGAAAGATAAAGTAAAGAAAATGGGCGGTTCTGCCGAAGGTGGCCTGTCCATGGAAAATATCGAAGCGGCCGGCGTGGTGTCGGCATCTTCCAATGCGGCGGAGGCTGTCAACGCACTGGCGGTGCTGGGATACAGCCCCAGCGACGCGGCAGCGGTTGTGGGCAAGCTGGATTCTTCCCTCCCGGTGGAAGAGTTGATCCGGCTTTCCCTGCGGGCATTGGCGCCCAAGTGGGACTGACAGGGGGGAGATAAGTGGACTACGAAAGCAATGCTTCCGAAATGGATTTTGAGAACCGGATGATTGACCCGGCCTATAATCCGGAGGATGCGGCGGTGGAAAATCCCCTGCGTCCGCGGACCCTTTCGGAATATATCGGACAGGACAAAGCAAAAGAGAACTTGTCTGTGTTTATTGAAGCGGCCCGGCAGCGGGGGGAAGCGCTGGATCATGTGCTTCTCTATGGCCCACCCGGTTTGGGTAAAACTACGCTGGCAGGCATTATCGCCAATGAGCTGGGAGTTAACTTGCGCATTACCAGCGGCCCGGCCATTGAAAAGCCCGGTGATCTGGCAGCACTGCTCACCAATCTGAACCCCGGCGACGTGCTGTTTATCGATGAGGTGCACCGCCTTTCCCGGAGCGTAGAGGAAATCCTCTATCCCGCCATGGAGGACTTCGCACTGGATATCATCACCGGTAAGGGGCAGATGGCGGCTTCTTATCATCTGCCGCTGCCCAAATTCACGTTGGTGGGTGCTACCACCCGTGCTGGACAGCTGACCGCCCCTCTGCGTGACCGTTTTGGTGTGGTTCTTCGGTTGGAAATGTATTCCCCGAAAGAGCTGGCCCAGATCGTGACCCGCAGCGCCAGAATTTTGGGCATCGACATTGCCGCCGATGGCGCGCTGGAAATAGCCCGGCGTTCTCGGGGTACGCCCCGTATCGCCAACCGGCTTTTGAAGCGTGTGCGTGATTTCGCACAGGTTATCAGCAACGGGGTAATTGATGAGCACAGCGCTTCTATTGCCCTTGACCGGCTGGAAATTGACCAGCTTGGGCTGGATTCCGGTGACCGCCGCATGATGCGGGCTATGATTGATTACTATAACGGCGGCCCGGTAGGGCTGGACACCTTGGCGGCGGCCATTGGCGAAGAATCCGTCACCATTGAAGATGTGATTGAGCCCTACCTGATGCAGATTGGATTTTTGAACCGCACCCCTCGGGGGCGGTGTGTCACCCCGGCGGCATACCGTCATTTGGGACTCACCCCTCCCGGTGAAGCTGCCGCCATGATGCAGCAGAGCTTATTTGAATAAGTATGTGGCTTGGTGGTGAATAGAGTTGGAAATTCATCGAAGAAAGCCTAACCGTTTAAAAGGGTATGATTACAGTGAAAATGGAACTTATTTCATTACTTTTTGTACCCAGAAACGATACGAACTGTTGTGGAAGACAGGATATCAAATTCCACAGTATGAGTTATCCGAATACGGTGAAATTACAGAAAAGATGATTCTAAAAATTCCAGTTTGTTATCCGGCTGTAGCGGTAGATCAATATGTCATTATGCCCAATCACGTTCATTTGCTTTTATCGATTCAAAAACAAGGACGCGCAATGCGCGTCCTTTGAAGAAAAAAATTGATAAAGAAAGGAGCCCTCCATGTTTCCAACAATACAACAGGCAGAAGCCTGGTTACAGGAAGGTATAAAGATGAATCCCGGTTTATGGGATGAACACTGCCGGTATGTAGGGCGGGCGGCCCGTGCCATTGCAGAGCGCATCCCGGAACTTGACCCGGAAAAGGCGCAGGTGCTGGGCATGCTCCACGACATTGGACGGCGGTTTGGCAGCACTGGCAACTTGCATATTGCCGATGGTTATGACTTTATGATGGAGCTGGGCTACCCTGAGGTGGCCAGAATCTGCCTGACCCATTCCTTCCCTTATCAGGATATTGACAGCTGCTTTGGTTCATGGAATGTAGACCCGGAGCGGGATGGGAACAGCGCCCGGAAGCGTATGGGGGAACTTCTTTCCCAAATCACTTACGACAGATATGACCGCCTGATTCAACTTTGTGATGCATTGGCTATGGGGACAGGGTTCTGCCTGCTGGAAAAGCGCTGGGTAGATGTTGCCATGAGATATGGCCCAAATCAATATATGATTCCCAAATGGAGAGCAACGTATGAAATTAAGGACGAGCTGGAAAAAAGAATGGGAATTTCCATTTATGACCTGCTGCCCGGCGTAAAGGAAAATACATTTGCATAGAAATAAATTGCAACAGAAAATGAATTCTGAAATGATACAAAAACTGAATCAAATCAAAGAAACGGAGTGTGTGTACTATGGGAAGACTTTTTGGAACAGACGGCGCAAGAGGAATCGCCAACAGCGAGCTGACCTGTGAGCTGGCCATGAACATCGGCCGTGCCGCTGCCATGGTGTTGACAGACAACGACCACCGCCACCCCAAGATCCTCATCGGTAAAGATACCCGCCTCTCCAGCGATATGCTGGAAAATGCGCTGACCGCCGGTTTGTGCAGTGTAGGCGCCAATGTGGTACAGCTGGGTGTTGTGCCCACTCCTGCTGTGGCGTTCCTGGTAGGAAAATACAAAGCGGATGCCGGTGTGATGATCTCTGCTTCTCATAACCCCTGCGAGTTCAACGGCATCAAGATTTTCAGCGGCGACGGCTATAAGCTGCCCGATGCGCTGGAAGAGCAGATTGAAGCTATCGTGTTGGATGAAGTACAGCCCTTTCCGTGCCCGGTTGGCGGCGATGTGGGCAAAGTCACTGCCGCCCCCAATGTGGTGCGGGACTATGTGGACCATATCAAGGCCACCGTCCCCTTTGCACTGGATGGTATGGAGCTGGCAATTGACTGCGCCAACGGTTCCGCTTCCCGGACTGCTGAGCTCCTGTTTACCGAGCTGGGGGCAAAGGTGCACATGCTCAATGCCGAGCCCAATGGCGTGAATATTAATGATAACTGTGGTTCCACTCACGTGGAAGGCCTGATGGAATATGTGAAGGAGCACCACTGTGATGCCGGTATCGCATTTGACGGCGATGCAGACCGCTGTTTGGCGGTGGACGAAAACGGCAACTTGGTGGACGGTGATTTCTTTATGGCTATCTGTGCGCTGGATATGAAGTCCCGCGGCAAGCTGGCCAAGAACTCTGTGGTGGGCACTATCATGACCAATATGGGGTTTGCCAAGTTCTGTGAAGCCAATGGCATGGACTTTGTCGCCACCAAGGTGGGTGACCGCTATGTGCTGGAAGAAATGCTGCTCCAGGGCTATAACTTTGGCGGTGAGCAGAGCGGGCATTTCATTTTCCTGGATTTCGCCACCACCGGCGATGGCCAGATGTCTGCCTGCCAGCTGATGAGCATCCTGCGCCGCCGGGAAGCAAAGCTCTCCGACCTGGCTTCTGTCATGAGCCGTTATCCGCAGGTGCTGGTGAATATCACGGTGAGCAACGAGGGCAAGCTCCGTTTTTATACCGATATCCGTGTACGCCAGGCTATCGATGACGCGAAAAAACAGCTGGGCGACCGTGGCCGTATTGTGGTCCGTCCTTCTGGCACCGAACCGCTGCTGCGCGTCATGGTGGAAGGCGAAGACGATGAAGAAATCCGCGAGATTGCCAATACCGTGGCGGAAGTGATGCGCCGGGAGCTGGCATAAGGTTTCCCGGATGAAAGAAAGGATGTTACCATGAGAGCCGCAGATTGGAAGGACTATGAACTGCTGGACACCTCCGCCGGGGAACGGCTGGAGCGCTGGGGCGATGTGATTCTGATTCGCCCCGACCCCCAGATTATCTGGGATACCCCAAAAAAGCATCCCTTATGGCGGCAGGCCAATGCCCGCTATCACCGTTCCAATACCGGCGGCGGCCAGTGGCAGAATTACCGCCCGGTGCCTCCGGTATGGAAAATCGGTTATAAAGGCCTTACTTTCCGGCTGAAAACCATGGGATTTAAGCATACAGGCATTTTCCCGGAGCAGGCTGTGAACTGGGATTTTGCCATGAAGAAGATTGAGGAAACGGGCCGTCCGGTGAAGATTTTGAACCTGTTTGGATATACCGGCGCGGCCACGCTGGCCTGCATGAAAGCCGGCGCCCATGTGACCCATGTAGACGCCTCCAAGGGCATGGTGGCCTGGGCCAGAGAAAACGCCGAGGCCAGTGGGATTGCCGACCGCCCGGTACGCTGGCTGGTGGACGACTGCATGAAGTTCGTCCAGCGGGAGCAGCGCCGGGGCAATACCTATGACGGCATTATCATGGACCCGCCGTCTTACGGCAGAGGCCCGGGAGGGGAGGTCTGGAAGCTGGAGGAGCAGCTGTACAGCCTTGTCAGCCAGTGTATCCCCATCCTCTCGGAAAAGCCCCTGTTCTTTATCCTCAACTCTTATACTACGGGGCTTTCCCCGTCGGTGATGGAATATTTGCTGGGGACGCTGCTGCAAACCAGGTTCGGCGGCAAGGTGTCGTCGGATGAGATCGGCCTGCCGGTGACGGCCAGCGGGCTGGTGCTCCCCTGTGGCAGTACTGCGATTTTTGAAGGTTGATTTTATACGATTCAGGATGGAATAAGCCGAAAACGCTGCCGGATTGTCAAGGAGTCCGCGTGGAAGCAGGCTGTAATTTGCACTTGCTGCCCCGTGACTATACGGAGTCCAGAGGGGCTTAGTCCCTCTGGCGCAGATCCAGGAGCGCGGAGCTCCTGGCCGCTCTCCGCAGAGAGTGGAATACTTTATACTTCCCCAAACGCGGGAAGAGGGAGAAAACTGTCCGGCGGACAGTTTTCGAGGGGGAACCCACGTTATGGGATTCCCCCTGCAAAACCTCCGCGTTTATGTATTTTCTGACAGCTGGAAGCCTAAAACGGCATTTCACATCGAAAGGAGTCATAGACCCAATGGAATTTATCAAAGCAGACAATGTGCGTTTTGCCTATGAGCCCGCTGAGGGCGAATTGCCACGGGAGGTTCTGCACGGCGTAAGTCTGGAGATTAAAAAAGGGGAATTCGTGGCGCTGCTTGGCCATAACGGCTGCGGCAAGTCCACTATGGCCAAGCTTTTTAACGGGATGCTGCTGCCGGGCGAAGGCAAAGTAACGGTAGAGGGCATGGATACTGCCGACGAGGAAACCATTTACGAAGTCCGCCGCCGTGTAGGCCTGGTGCAGCAGAATCCAGATAACCAGCTGGTAGCCAGTATTGTAGAGGAGGACGTGGCTTTCGGCCCGGAAAATCTGGGCATTGAGCCGAAAGAGATCCGCCGCCGGGTGGACGAGGCTTTGAAAGCCGTGGATATGTATGAATACCGGGAAAACGCCCCCTATAAGCTTTCCGGCGGGCAGAAACAGCGGGTCGCCATTGCGGGCATCATCGCCATGGAGCCGGACTGCATTGTACTGGACGAGCCTACCGCTATGCTGGACCCCCGGGGCCGGGACGAGGTCATGGAGACCATCCACAAGCTGAACCGGGAAAAGGGGATTACCATTATCCTCATTACCCACTATATGGATGAAGCTGTGCAGGCTGGACGAGTCATTGTTATGGACGAGGGAAACATCCTCACCGAAGGCACCCCCCGTGAGGTGTTTTCTCAGGTGGAGCTGTTGAAGCAGCATCATCTGGACGTGCCCCAGGCCACGGAGCTGGCTTACCGGCTGCGCTCCTATGGCTGCGGGATTCCCGACGGGATTTTAAACGAAGAAGAATGCGTGGGGGCCCTCTTTGCCCTCATTAGAAAGGAGTGAGCCCATGGCAGCTGTTTTGGAAACACAGGATTTAACGTATGTCTACAGCCCGGGCTCCCCTTTTGCCCGCACGGCTGTGGACCATGTGAATATCGCCATTGAAGAAGGCGAGTTTGTGGGTGTCATCGGCCACACCGGCAGCGGAAAATCTACCCTCATCCAGCAGCTGAACGGTCTGCTGCGCCCCACTTCCGGTAAAATTCTCCTTCACGGCAAGGATATCTGGGCAGAGCCCAAGAAAATCCGTGCAGTACGCTTTCAGGTGGGTATGGTGTTCCAGTATCCGGAATACCAGCTTTTTGAGGAAACCGTGCTGAAAGACATCGCTTTCGGCCCCAAAAATAAGGGGCTTTCCGACGAAGAAGCCATGGAAAAGGCGAAGGAAGCTGCGGAGTTTACCGGCCTTAAACCCTCTTTGTGGGAAAAATCCCCCTTTGAGCTGTCTGGCGGCGAAAAGCGCCGGGTAGCCATTGCGGGTGTCATCGCCATGGACCCGGACGTGCTGGTGCTGGATGAGCCCGCCGCCGGTCTGGACCCCAAAGGCCGGGATGTGCTGCTGGCGCAGATTGGCAGCTATCACCAGCATCGGAAAAACACCGTGCTGCTGGTTTCCCACAGTATGGAGGACATTGCCCGTACCGCAGACCGGGTGCTGGTAATGAACAAGGGCAAGGCCGCCATGTTCGACACCACCCCCAATGTATTTGCAAGAAGCGCCGAATTGGAAACCATGGGACTGCGGGTGCCGCAGGTAACAGCTATTATGACCCGCTTGCAGGCCATGGGCTGCCCGGTTCCCTCCGGTGTGCTGACGCTGGAACAGGCAATTAAAGAACTGCTCCCGCTGGTGAGAAAGAAGGAGGCGTACGAAGATGCTCAGTGATATTACCTTAGGCCAGTATTTCCCTGGACGCTCGATTCTTCACCGGATGGATCCTCGTGCAAAAATGGTGCTGGTGCTGGCGGCAATTGTTCTGATTTTTACCGCCTTTAACTTTGCCTCCATGGGGCTGGTGGTGGCGCTGATTTTGGCCGCCATGCTGCTCTCCGGTGTACCGGTGAAAATGTACCTGAAGAGCATGAAGGCGATTCTGTTTATTGTGGCCTTTACCTCCCTTTTGAACCTGTTTTATGGGACCGGTGAACCAATTGTACAGTGGGGCTTTATGCAGATTACTATGAACGGTATTTACCGCTGCATCTTTATCGCCATCCGCATTACGGCGCTGATTCTGTGCAGCTCCATTTTGACGTTTACCACCTCGCCCACCCAGCTCACCGACGCCATGGAGCGGCTGATGAAACCCCTGAAGCTTTTCCGGGTGCCGGTACATGATATCGCCATGATGATGACGATTGCATTGCGTTTTGTGCCCACGCTGCTGGAAGAAACCGACAAAATTATGAGCGCCCAGAAGGCGAGAGGCGCGGATATGGAGAGCGGCGGGCTGATGCAGCGTATTAAGGCGCTGATTCCCATTTTGATTCCGCTGTTCGTGTCGGCTTTCCGCCGGGCCTATGACCTGGCCATGGCCATGGAGTGCCGGTGTTATAACAGCCGGATGACCCCAACCAAAATGAAACAGCTGCACATGACCGGACGGGATGCAGTGGCTGTCATTGTGGTGGTTCTGGTGGCATCCGGTGTGGTAGTGGGGGATATTTTCCTGCCTGCGCTGGCATAATTCCAATATTTTCGTAGGGGCGGCCATTGGCCGTCTGTGGTTTTCATACCCGCATCGTTTTCAATTTTTTCCGAAAGGAGAATTTCATGTCCCGCAACGTACTCATTACCCTTTGCTATGACGGCTCCGGATACCACGGCTGGCAGGTGCAGCAGAACGCTGTTTCTGTCCAGCAGGTCTTTCAGGAGGCTTTGTATAAAATCCTTTCGGAACACCCTTCCCTGAAAGGGTGCAGCCGCACGGATACCGGCGTCCACGCCCGGCAGTTTTGCATCAGCATGCAATTGGAAAACGCGATTCCCTGCCAACGGTTACAGGGGGCGCTGAACCACTTTTTGCCGCCGGATATGGCGGTACTGGACTGCCGGGAGGTTCCCATGGACTTCCATGCACGGTATTCCTGTCAGGGAAAAGAATATGTTTATTCTATCTGGAATCATCCGGTGCGCTCGCCCTTTTTGCGGGACAGGGCCCTGCATTACTGGTATCCGCTGGATTTGGAAAAGCTCAACCGGGCGGCGGCTTATTTTTTGGGAAGCCATGATTTTACTTCCTTCTGTACCATCGACAGCCGGGAACGGGGCGACATGGTTCGCACTATTACCAGGTCGGAATGGAGCCGGGAAGGGGACCTGGTCACCTATCGGGTGGCGGCGGACGGTTTCCTCTATAATATGGTGCGGATTCTGGTGGGCACCATGCTGCGTGTAGCGCAGGGGAGGTTCCAGCCGGAGGATATGCCGAAAATTCTGGCGGCGCTGGACCGCAACCAGGCCGGCCCCACGGCTCCAGCTTGCGGACTTTGTTTAAATCAGGTTTTCTATCAAAATGTTGATTTATCAAATATCAATACTTATAGTAATATTTGATTGAAATAAACAAATTGGAAATATTTTAGGGAGGTGGATGCAGTGGAAAAAAAAGGACGTCGTTTTTTCTCGTTTCAGGAACACGAAGATGACGAAGAAATTACTCTTATAAAAAACAGGAAAAAGGGAAAAGCGGGCAATAAAACCTCACTGGTTCCCAAATGGGTCTACCGGGTCAGCCTTATTTTGTTATTGGCTGTGCTGATTTTGGTGTGGTGGTTCAATCGGGAAAATCTTACGGTAGAAAATATTTCTGACTGGGTGCAGACACGCGTTGTAGGAATGGGAATTGGAGATGGGTATCCTGTATCGGTACCTGGCGGAGAAACGGAAAAAGGGAATTTCCTTTCTGTAGACCAGGAAGCAGTGGTAGTCAGCAACACCTCCCTGCTGGCATGGAATTCCACTGGAAAAGAAACCATGTCTGTACAACATTCCTGCAGCCAGCCTGCGGTGGTGCATGCTGGAGGAAAATATCTGGTATACAGTATTGGGGGGAGCAGTTATCAAATTGAAACACATACACGCAATGTGCTGAAAAGCGAAACTGAAAATAAAATTTTAACGGGTACAATTGCTTCTGATGGCCGTTTTGCATTGGTTACACAGTCAGAAGATTATGCCTGCCGGTTAACGGTATATCTGAAAGATGGTTCGGTACAGTATGAATATGATTTCAGCCAGACCTACATTACTTCTGTAACCCTGAATTCTTCTGGGACAAAGGGATTTGCCGCTGGTGTGATGACAAAAGACGGCGGTCTGGTTTCTATGATGTACATCTTTGACTTTAACGAGGAAAAGCCGGTATACACCATTGTCAGCGAGGACACAATGATTTTGAAGTCTGCCTGGGGAAGTGACGGAACAATTTGTGCAGTAGGTGACCGAAAAACAATCTGGCTCAATTCCAATGATGGTTCCACAAAGGAATTTGATTACAATGGTCAGCAGTTGACTGCTTTTGCAATAGATGGAAGCCGGGTATTGCTCTCTCTTTCCAGTTATGCTGTTTCAGGAGCCTGTACCCTGAAAGAATTCCGGAGCTCTCCGGAAGCTGTTACGCAGGTCGAAATTGAGAGTTCGGTTAAGTCAGTCTCCATGTATGGAGAAACACTGGCGTGTTTGGCGGGAGGAAGTGTGCAGGCATATTCTTCCGGAACCGGAGAATTTCTTGGAAGCTGCAGTGCAGGCGCAGATGCACGCGAAATTGCCCTGCAAAATGAAAGCAGTGTTTATTTGCTTGGAGTGAGCGAGATACGGCAGTCGGGTTTCACACATAGCGATGAAAAGCAGGAATAATACAGACGAGTTAACAGAAAATTTAAGATTCAGAAATAACTGTGCTTGTCGGATGATGTGGATTTATGCTATAGTAATATCACTGCACACCCTGTATGGGAATCCTGTATAGGGGTGGGAATACCGACATGAAAAGAGGGGAAGATAGTTTGATACTGGACATTCTGTTGTTTGTGCTATTGCTGTTGGGAATTTTTCTGGGGGCTCATCGGGGGTTTTGCCGTTCGGTTATCAATTTGTTTGGAACCATTGTGGCATTGGCGGCAGCTATGTGGATAGCAGGGATGCTCTCTGAATGGATTTTCCAGTATATGGTTCGCACTGCCATGACAGAGCAGCTCAGCGGGGCACTGCAGGCTTCTTCAACAGAAGATACGGCGGAAGCAATCTTTACCTCCATCCCATCTTTTTTGCAGGGTGCACTGGAAGCTTGTGGAATTACGCTGGATTCTTTGCGGCAGACCTTGGAAGAAAGCAACTCTTCAGCGGCTGCTGCCGCAGTGGAATTGATGGCGCCGGTGGTTATTTCACTGATGCGTTCAGTGCTTTCGCTGGTTTTGTTTGTGGTTTTTATAATCGTGATAAAAATCATTGCAAAGCTGGTGTCAGGTGTTTGCCGTTTGCCGGTCCTTCATCAGTTGGATAAAGGGCTGGGGGCTGTATTGGGAGCTGTAGAAGCCGTGTTGATTATTTTTCTGATTTGTTTCTGCCTGTATCTTACGGAACCTTTTTCTTCTCAGGAAATCCGTGTAGCGGCAGGCAATTCTCAAATTTATCAATTTACGGTGAATTCGATTATCACTTTTGCAGCCTGACAGGAAAAAGGAAATGTTATGATTATGAAAGAAGAGATTGTAAGTGAATCAACAAACCCCTAAAAGCCGGAATCAGAATTGGACAGTTCCCAATCTGTTATCGGTATTGCGGATCCTGGTGATAGGTCCGTTTGTTTATTTCTTTTTGCATGATAATTTGTTATGGGCAGTATTGATGCTGGCTTTTTCAGGACTGAGTGATATGTTTGACGGGATGATTGCCCGAAAATTCAATCAGATTACAGAGCTTGGCAAAATGCTCGATCCATTGGCCGATAAATTGACACAGGGGACCATTGCCATTTGTCTGGCTGTCAAACATCCCCTTCTAATTCCCGTTTTGCTGGTGTTTGTCTTTAAGGAATTGGGGATGCTTATCGGCGGATGTATTTTGCTGAAAAAGAAAAAACGTCCTTGTGCCGCCAAATGGTATGGAAAAGTAGGGACCGTTATGTTTTATATTTCAGCAGTCGTAGTGGTATTACAGGATGTATTTCAAATGCATTCTCCTGCATCGCTGCTTGCTGCATATATCCTCCTGGGAATGACGGCGCTCTTTATGCTGTATGCTATGGTGCGCTATTTTCTGATTTTCTGGAACCTGCTTCATTCAGATGACCCAAAGGATAAATTGGATTTTAACAAGGAAATTAAGGCGAAAAAAGGGGAAGTCTCCCCAAATAGTAAATAATCAATTCTCCACTGCTATTTAAAAAAGAGCTGCCCAATCCAGCCGCAGGGCAGCTCTTGTGGGAATTCTGCCTGCGGCGGCAGAGAATGGAAACCGGTATGTTAATGTGTTCAAGATGTCATAAGCGTCCGGCAGTTGTTTTTATTTCACAGTCAATGGATACAGCCAACAGCCAAGGGCTTTGTCTGGTGTGTGCCAAAGAGCTGGGAATTAAGCCGGTGAATGATCTGATGGAAAAAATGGGCATTACCGAAGATCAGCTGGAAGCCATGACGGAAGAAATGAACAGCCTGATGGCGATGGAAGATGATATGAATAACGGCGAGGAAGGCGATGATGCATTTACTCCTGGCGGAGCTGCTACCTTCCCCTCCTTTTTGCAGAATATTTTTCCCGGAATGGGGCAAAACCCTGCGCAGGAAAATCCGGCGGCCCCCAAATCAGCAGAACGCGATAAAAAGGCACCCAAAAAGAATAAGCGCAAGCATATTTCTGCATATTGTACAGACTTGACAGCCCGCGCTCGGGGCGGTGAGCTGGATGCCATTATTGGCCGTGAGCGGGAGATTGACCGCGTTATTCAGATTTTGTCCCGGCGCACCAAGAATAACCCCTGCTTGATCGGGGAACCCGGTGTTGGTAAGACTGCCATCGCAGAAGGACTCGCCCAGCGTATTGCTGCTGGAAATGTTCCGGCACGGCTGAAAAAGAAAGAGATTCAGCTGCTGGATTTGACAGCTTTGGTGGCAGGGACACAATTTCGCGGCCAGTTTGAGAGCCGCATCAAAGGACTGGTAGATGAAGTAAAAGCCGACGGTAATATCATCCTGTTTATTGATGAGGTGCACAACCTGGTGGGTACCGGTGATGCAGAAGGCTCCATGAATGCTGCCAATATTCTGAAGCCTGCCCTTTCTCGCGGAGAAATTCAGGTGATTGGCGCTACTACCTTTGCGGAATACCGCAAATATATCGAAAAGGACGCCGCTTTGGAGCGCCGTTTCCAGCCGGTTACCGTGGCTGAGCCTTCTTTGAAAGATACCGAAGAGATGCTCAATGGAATCAAGGAGTATTACGAAAAATACCACCGTGTACAGGTTTCCCCTTTGATTGTACATCGTACGGCTGTGTTGGCGGAACGGTATATTAATGACCGGTTCCTGCCGGATAAAGCGATTGACCTGCTGGATGAGGCATGTGCCTGTGCTGCTTTGCGCAACCTGCCCATGGCTGAATATGATACAGTGATGTTCCAGCTGGAAAAGATGCGCGAGCAGGAAGAAGCCCTGACTGCAGATGGGGTAGAGCCGGATTATGAAAAACTGGCTGAGACCCGGTATGAAATTGCCCGGATGGAGAAGCAGGCAGAAGAACTTGCTCCCGCAGCGCAGGCCGCACAGGTCGAAGAGGAGGATCTAGCCAAAGTAATCGAGCTTTGGACCGGGATTCCTGCCAGCCGTGTGCAGGAAAGCGAGCTGAAGAAGCTGGCAAATCTGGAAGAGCGCCTTAGCGCACACGTGATTGGGCAGAAAGAAGCGGTAGATGCGCTGTCAGCTGCAATCCGCCGCAGCCGTGTACAGATCAGCCCGCGCCGCCGCCCGGCTTCCTTTATCTTTGTTGGCCCAACGGGTGTAGGAAAAACGGAGCTGGTCAAGGTGCTCTCAAAAGAGCTGTTTGATACGCCGGAAACCCTCATCCGTCTGGATATGTCGGAGTTCATGGAGAAACATTCTGTTAGCCGTATTATCGGTTCGCCTCCCGGATATGTAGGGTATGATGAGGCTGGCCAGGTCACTGAGAAAGTTCGCCGCCGCCCATATTCTGTCCTGCTGTTCGATGAAATTGAGAAAGCACATCCCGATGTGATGAATATCCTCCTTCAGATTCTGGATGAAGGACATATTACAGATGCTCATGGCCGGAATGTCAACTTTGAAAACACTGTCATCGTGATGACTTCCAATGCTGGCAGCGAAAAGAAAGAGTCTGCAATGGGCTTTAACCGCAGCCAGGCAGATGTCAGCCGCGAAAAGGCAATGAAGGCTCTTTCCGAGTTCCTGCGGCCAGAGTTTTTGAGCCGTGTGGATGAGGTGATTATCT